>NZ_CAXTHK010000009.1:0-134058 GCF_964244045.1 uncultured Jatrophihabitans sp.
ACGCCCGGACCCCGAGACCTGCTACCTCGTGCAGCGCCCTAACTGAACGGTATTGCAACTAACCCCCGCTGATCAACAGCGCCGAAACGTCGTGGAACGACGTTTCGACGCTGTTGATCACCACAGGGTTGGGGGTGCTGGGTCAGACGGAGGCGCCTGCGTCGGCGGTGGCCGGAGCCGGAGCGGCGTCGGCGTTCTCGTCGACGAGGCCCAGGCTGATCTTGCCGCGCTGGTCGATCTCGAGGATCTCGACCTGGATCTTGTCGCCGACGTTCGCGACGTCCTCGACCTTGCCGATCCGCTTGCCGCGGCCCAGCTTGGAGATGTGCACGAGGCCGTCCTTGCCCGGCAGCAACGATACGAACGCGCCGAACGCGGCAGTCTTGACCACCGTGCCGAGGAAGCGCTCGCCCACCTTGGGCATCTGCGGGTTGGCGATCGCATTGATGCGGTCGACCGCCTCGGCCGCCGAGGTGCCGTTGTCGGCGCCGACGTAGATCGTGCCGTCGTCCTCGATGCTGATCTGCGCGCCGGTCTCGTCCTGGATCGCGTTGATCATCTGACCCTTCGGCCCGATGACCGCGCCGATCTTGTCGACCGGGATCTTCACGACCGTGACTCGCGGCGCGAACGGGCTCATCTCATCCGGGGCGTCAATGGCCTCGGCCATGACGTCCAGGATGTGCAGGCGGGCGTCGCGGGCCTGGGTCAGCGCCGCGGCGAGCACCTCGGAGGGGATACCGTCGAGCTTGGTGTCGAGCTGCAGCGCGGTGACGAACTCCTTGGTGCCGGCGACCTTGAAGTCCATGTCTCCGAACGCGTCCTCGGCACCGAGGATGTCGGTCAGCGCCACGTACTGGGTCTTGCCGTCGACCGTGTCGGAGACGAGACCCATCGCGATGCCGGCGACCGGCGCCCGCAACGGCACACCGGCGTTGAGCAGGGCCAGCGTCGAGGCGCAGACCGAACCCATCGACGTGGAGCCGTTCGAGCTGAGCGCCTCCGACACCTGGCGGATCGCGTAGGGGAACTCGTCGCGGCCCGGCAGGACCGGAACGAGGGCCCGCTCGGCAAGTGCGCCGTGGCCGATCTCGCGGCGCTTCGGCGAACCCACGCGGCCAGTCTCGCCCGTCGAGTACGGCGGGAAGTTGTAGTTGTGCATGTAGCGCTTGGTGCGGGTGGGCGACAAGGTGTCGAGCTTCTGCTCGAGCCCAAGCATGTTCAGGGTGGTGACACCCAGGATCTGGGTCTCGCCCCGCTGGAACAGCGCCGAACCGTGCACCCGCGGCAGGACCTCGACCTCGGCCGAGAGCGTGCGGATGTCGGCCAGGCCGCGCCCGTCGATGCGGACCTTGTCACGAAGGATGCGCTGGCGGATCAGCTTCTTGTTGAGCGCCCGGTAGGCGGGGCTGATCTCGCCGAATTTATCCTCGAACCGCTGGCCGAGGGAGTCCTTGACCTGCTCCTTGAGCTCGTCGAGCCTGGCCTCGCGCTCCTGCTTGTCGGCGATGGTCAGAGCGCCGGCGACCTCGGCCGACACCTCCGACTCGACGGCTTCGAAGACCTCGTCGGTGTAGTCCAGGAAGATCGGGAACTCCTGGATCGGCTTGGCGGCGGACTCGGCCAGTTGCTGCTGTGCACGGCACAACTCGGCGATGAACGGCTTGCTGGCCTCAAGGCCCTCAGCCACGACCTCTTCGGTGGGCTCGGTGGCGCCACCCTCGATGAGGGCGATCGAGCCCTCGGTGGCCTCGGCCTCGACCATCATGATCGCGACGTCACCGGACTCCAACAGGCGACCGGCTACCACCATGTCGAACGTGGCGCGCTCGAGCTCGGTGTGCGTCGGGAAGCCGACCCACTGGCCGTCGATGAGGGCGACGCGCGTGCCACCGACCGGGCCGCTGAACGGCAGGCCGGAGATCTGCGTCGACGCGGAAGCGGCGTTGATGGCGAGCACGTCGTAGGCGTGGTCGGGGTTCAGGGCCATGACGGTGATGACGACCTGGACCTCGTTGCGCAGACCCTTGGTGAAGGTCGGGCGCAGCGGGCGGTCGATCAGTCGGCAGGTGAGGATCGCGTCCTCGGACGGGCGACCCTCGCGGCGGAAGAACGAGCCGGGGATACGACCCGCGGCGTACATGCGCTCCTCGACGTCGACCGTCAGCGGGAAGAAGTCGAAGCCCTCGCGGGGCTTCTTGCCGGCCGTGGTGGCCGACAGCAGCATGGTGTCGTCGTCGAGATAGGCGGCGACGGCGCCCGCGGCCTGCCTGGCCAGCCGGCCGGTCTCGAAGCGGATGGTGCGTTTGCCGAAGTTGCCGTTGTCGATCACGGCCTCGGTCTCGAAGATGCCTGACTCGGCCTCATAGGACTCGGTCATAGAGTCGTCCTCTCGTACGTGCCGGTGCGCACAGGCGACGTACGAGCTGCACTGATCCTCATGTATCCGGTCTTCGATCGAAGCGGACGGGAGCATCTGAACTCATTGGGCTCAGGGGCTCCGGGCCGCCACTACCGAGGACCGGCTCGTCAGCAGGTCGGTCATCGCTGAGACGCGCGTATGCGTCCGGCGTGGATGTGTTGTTGTGAAAGGGAGCGACTCGGACGAGTCGCTCCCTCGGTGGCTAGCGGCGCAGACCGAGCCGCTCGATGATCGAGCGGTAGCGGTTGATGTCGACCTTGGCCAGGTAGTTGAGCAGCCGGCGACGCTGGCCGACCAGCAGCAGCAGCCCGCGGCGGCTGTGGTGGTCGTGCTTGTGCGCCTTCAGGTGCTCTGTGAGGTCCTTGATGCGCTGTGACAACAGCGCGATCTGCACCTCGGGCGAGCCCGTGTCACCGTCGGCAGAGCCGTACTCGGTGATGATCTGCTTCTTGACGTCGGCGGCGAGTGACACGCACGGCTCCTTGTTCTCGGTGCACGCGCGCTTCACCGGTCTGGATCACGGCGAAAGAGTGGACGCGCGAGCGGGCAGCGCGTAAGACAGCGCTTCAGCCACTGGCCACACTACCAGCAGACACCCAGCGGCCTGGGTTACTGCCGCCGAGCGCTCTCTAGACTGCCGGTATGTCCGCATTCGTCGTCACCGCGAAGTCTCCGCTGCCGCCCCAGCAGGCGTGGGACCGGGTGACGGACTGGCAACGGCACGGCGAACACGTACCCCTGACCCGAGTAACGATCGAGACTCCCCCGCCCGCCGGCATCGGCACCCGGTTCACCGCGCGCACCGGCACCGCCAAGCTCGGCTTCGACGACCCGATGGAGGTCGTCAGCTGGGAGCCGCCGGCCGACGGGCGTCCCGGGGTCTGCCGCATCGAGAAGCGCGGACGGGTCATGCTCGGCTGGGCCGAACTCACCGTCGAAGCGCTCGGTGCGGGCTCGGTGACCACCTGGCGCGAGGAGGTGAACCCGCGCCATCTGCCCCGCTTCGCCGAGCCGGTGGCGCGGGGCTTCGGCCGCGTCGTCTTCGGCCGGGTCGTGCGCAAGCTGCTGGCGAGCCCTAGGCCATGAGCGTGCGGGTCTGGTCGACGTCGCGATCCATCTGGGCCACAAGGGCGTCCACCCCGTCGTAGCGCTCCATGCCGCGCAGCCGCTCGACGAACTCGATGCCAAGGTTGCTGCCGTAGAGATCGCCGGCGAAGTCGAGCACGAATGCCTCGACGCGCCGCTGCCGGACGTCGAACGTCGGGTTGGTGCCCACCGAGATCGCCGCGGTGCCCAGCGGCGGTGCGTCGATGGTGCGACCCCACTCGTCCAGGCGCACGACCCGCCCGGCGTAGACGCCGTCGGCCGGCACAGCCGCCTTGTCGTCGGCGCGCAGGTTGGCCGTCGGGTAGCCCAATTCGCGGCCCCGCTGGTCACCGCGCTCGACCACACCGTCCAGGCGGTGCGGTCGGCCCAGGATCTCGGTCGCGGCCCTCATGTCACCGGCCTGCACGCAGGAGCGCACGTGCGTGGCGCTCAGCGTCTGGTCGTGTTCGGCGAGCAGGTGGACGCCGCGGGCGGTGAACCCGAAGCGCCGACCGAGCTCGACGAGCGCTTCGACGTTGCCGGCCGCCTTGTGCCCGAAGCGGAAGTTCTCGCCGACGATGACCGACGAGACATGCAGGCGGTCGAGCAACGTCGCGTGCACGAATTCAGCCGGTGACATCTTCGACCGCTCGAGGGTGAAGGGCAGCGCACAGAACACGTCGACGCCGAGCTGCTCGACGAGTTCGGCGCGCCGGACCAGCGTCGTCAGCATGGCCGGATGCGTGCCCGGGCGCACGACCTCGGCCGGGTGCGGGACGAAGGTGATCAGCACGCTCGGCAGACCCAGCTCGCCGGCCTCGGCCACCGCCTCGGCGATGATCGTTTGGTGGCCGCGGTGGACACCGTCGAACACGCCGATGGTGACGACGCTGCGTCCCCAGCCGGTCGGCACGTCCTTGAGTCCTTGCCATCGCTGCACGACCGAACTGTACTGAGGGGCAGTCAGCGATCCGAACGCAAGGCCGGGGCCAGCGGGAGCTCGACCGCACCCCAGCGCCGGGTCAACTCCTCGGCGAGACGGCCGGCCAGCTCGGCCAGCGCCGGCAACTCCCCGTTTGCAGCCGCGAGCACGAGACGGTGCAGCACCGAGGCTCGTTTCGAGGCGCAGTTCGATCGGGGTAGTGCGGGGTGTCAGCCTGCAGCGCGGCGCCGAGGAACCAGGTGACCGACGTCAGCGCCCAGCCCATGCTGGCTGCGTCGAGGTCCTGCTCGAAGCTGTCGTCGGCGAGCTCGGGAACGTGGGAGCGGCGGCGCCCCGGTAGGCGTCGACGGCGCGTTCGGCGACGTCCTCGGGCAGGCGCCACGAGCACCAGCACGTCGGCCATGGCACCCGCAGGTACGCGACGTCCCATATCACGTGCCGCCACTGCGCGCCCTCGAAGTCGACGAGCCGGTAGCAGCCGTCGAGCAGGACGGCATCGTCGGGACACGTGCACCGATCGTGCAGCGCGTTCGCAGCGTCGGTGAGCTCGGCCCACGCGAGGCTCGGCGCCACCGGAACCTCGCCCTGCCGTTCGATGAGCGCGGCGGCGAACTGCTCACGCAGCGGGCGGGCCGCGCTGTGCAGGCGGGCCAGCTCGGTGGCCCCGTTTGCCAAGAGCCTCCGTCGCGAGCTGTCGGTCGTGGCCCAGCAGGGCGTCGGCGAGCGTGGGGCCGTTGCCAAGATCGGCCATGACCACGATGCCGGTGTCGCGGTCGGCGGCGAGCGTGCGCGGCGCCACCTCGGGTGGCAGTGTGGCCAGCGCAGCCGTACGCGCACGACGCTGCCGCGCTCGCTGCCGCGCAACTGTTCGACCTGGTCGACCCGGGTGCCGGGCAGCAGCGCGCGCACTGGGTCCAGGTCGTCCTGCATCCGGTGGGTCTACCCGTTCTCTGCTAGCCGGCGGGCGCGAAGACCAGGACGGGGCGGGCGCGGCCGTCGCGGTCCAGTAACAGGGCGATCGCGCGGCCGTCGGTGTCGAGCGCGCCGTGGGTGGCGGGGTCGCCGGTCGCGGTGAGGCTGCGGCCGAACGACAGCTCGCGGACCTCGTCGGCGTCGACGGTGCGCACCTTCAGGGCGGTGGCCACGGCCTCGGCCAGCGGCAGCGTCACCGGGTGCTCCCGCTCGGCCAGCTCGTCCAAGGTCGCTGCGCCGCCGAGGGTGAACGGGCCGACCCGGGTGCGGCGCAGTGCCGTGAGGTGGCCGCCGGTGCCGAGCGCCGCACCCAGGTCGCGGGCCAGCGCGCGGATGTACGTGCCGGACGAGCACTCGACCTGCACGTCGACGTCGAGCAGCTCCCCCTCGGGACGGCGGAAGTCGAGCGCGTCGAAACGGGCAACGACGACCGGGCGGGCCGGCAGCTGCGGCGACTCGCCGTCGCGGACCCGCTTGTAGGCCCGCTGACCGTCGATCTTGATCGCCGACACCGAGCTGGGTACCTGCGCGATGTCGCCGGTCAGCGGGCGCAGCGCCTCACGCACGGCATCCGGCGTGAGGGACGCCGCCGACGCACCGCCCGTCACCTCGCCCTCGGCGTCATCGGTCACGGTGCTCTGCCCCAACCGAATCGTCGCCTCGTAGGCCTTGTCGGCGAGCACGAGGTGGTGCAGCAGTCGGGTGGCCGCGCCGACCCCGACGACGAGCACCCCGGTGGCCATCGGGTCCAGGGTGCCGGCGTGCCCGACGCGGCGGGTTCGGGCGAGGCGTCGCAACCGGGCAACGACATCGTGCGACGTCCAGCCCGCCGGCTTGTCGACGACGATGAGGCCGTCGGGGGCCGGCGGTGGGATGGACACCGCCCGACCCTAACGAGCCCCCTCCTAGCGAGTCTTGGGCAACGTGCCGGTGACCAGCCACCGGTCGCCACGAACCCGCCACACCATGCCGGCAAAACGCACGACGACGAACGCAGTGAGCCCGGCCCAGATGCCACCGAGGCCCCAGTGCCAGTGCAGGGCGGCGAGGTTGAGCGGCGCGAAGGCGAAGACGGCCGACACGACGGTGATCGTGCGCAGGAAGCCGACATCGCCGGCACCGATCAGCACGCCGTCGAGGGCGAAGACGATGCCGGCCACCGGCAGCATGGCCACGAACCACGGCCACAAGATGTGCGCCTGGTGCTGGACGTCGGCCGACGGGCTGAATGCCCGTGGGATCAGTGACCACCCGGCCGCATAGAGCAGCGCGAACGCGACACCTGCGCCGAGACCCCACCGAGCGATGTCCGCCGCCACCAGGCGCGCGCCGGCCGCGTCAGTACCGCCGAGTGCCGCGCCGACGAGCGATTGCGCGGCGATGGCGAAGGAGTCGAGCAGCAGTGCAATCGCCGATCCGCGCAATCCCATATCGGCCGGGTAGACGAGCAGCGGCGAGGCCACCGCCGACAGCGCGTTTGCGACCACGACGATGACGACCGGCTGCCGGGTGCGCTGGACGCCGCGCATCCAGCCGTTGCCGGCCATCACGACGAGCACGCCCGGCAGTCCGAGCACCGCGATGCGAAACCACGACTCGGCAGCGGCCTGGGTGGCGTCGCTGCCGGCAAGCAGGCCGGTGAGCGGTGCCGCGAAGATCTCGCCCACCACCACGACCACGACGCCGATGCCGAGCGCCAGCCAGGTGGCCTGCACCCCCTCGCGTACCGCGTCGTCGTAGCGGCCGGCGCCGTACCAGCGGGCGGCCCGGCCGGTCGTCCCGTACTCGACGAAGGTGCCGATGATGGTCAACAGGCCCAGCAGCGCAGCGCCCACGCCGAGCCCGGCCAGTGCCCGCTGACCCAGGTGCCCGACGACCACGGTGTCGACGAGCAGGTACACCGGCTCGGCGGCCAGCACCACGAATGCCGAGGCGGCGAGCACCAGCATCCGCCGGGCGGGTTCGGTCAACTGGGCATGACGGCGTCGATGGAACTGGTGACCCACCGGCTGCCGACCCGGACCACGGTGACCCGGTAGCGCCCGTCCACGACGACCGATGTCTTGCCGGCTGCGGTGCGGGCGCCGGTGGCGGCCACGAGGAGCACCAGGGTGTCCCCCGCCGCCCGTTGCACGGCGACCGCGGTCACGGTGCCGGCGAGGTCGTAACCGCCCTTGGTGATCCGTTGCCGGGTGGCCGCCGCCTGGCTGGTGAGCGTGGTCCGCAACGGCTCGACGGCCCCGGCCAGCGCGACGTTGTAGTCGGCGTCGAAGTGGTCGTGGCGCAGCGTGAGCACGGCCGCGACCTCGGATCGGCCGGCCTCGGCTGCAGCGCGCAGCCCCGCTGTCCCGGCCGGGAGGCCGGCGTTCCCACCTGCGCTGAGATCAGCGACCAGGTACCGGCTGCCCTGCCGCTCGATCGTGGCCGTCAGGGTGACCAGCGTCTGCTTCGCCTTCCCGCCGGTGGTGTCATCGGTGACGGATTGGGCGCCGAAGATCATGACCTTGGCGCTGGCACCACCCTTTGCGATCTGGCCGATTCCGGCGGCGAGCGAAGCGAAGGTCTGTACACGATGCGCGCGCTTGGCCTCGGTGGCCAACGAACCGGTCAGCGCGGCGCGGAACGACGTTCGGTACGCGCCGGTTGTCACCGTCTCGCCGTTGCTGAGCGTGGTGTCCAGACTGCGGTAGTCGTACGTCGTCACAGCCACGATGTCGGTGGTCGCGCCGGCCAGGAATGCGTTGGCTGCGCCACTGTCGACGATGGTCGCGGTGCTGTCGTCTGCCGACCCCGAGGGGTTCGTCGTCCCCGAGTCGCTCGTGCGGCCGTGGACGACGATCAGCACCACAGCGACGATCACCGCCACCGACACCACCAGGGTGGCGAGCACGCCCCGCCTGTTGCGGGAGCGGCGCGTGCGCCCGACCGCTGTCGTTCCTGGCTGCGGGCGCGGGCGATGCTTCGCGGAGACGTGCTCGGGTTCGGCCATGGCGCGGGTCAGCCTGCCACCCTGGCCCGCCGGCCGCACGCCGCGCGAGTCAGTCGTCCTCGTCGTCGTCCTCCTCGACACGGGGCTTGCGGTACGGGTCGGCCTCGCCGGCCGGCTGCGCACCCTGCCGGACGGCGGCCAGCTTGGCGTCCTCGGCTGCGGCTCGCGCGAGCAGGTCCTCGAGTTGACGCGCGTTGTCGGGCAGTGCATCGAGGGTGAAGGTCAGCGAGGGGGTGAAGCGCACGCCGGTCTGCCGACCGACCTCGCTGCGCAGCACGCCCTTCGCCGATTCCAGCGCAGCGGCCGAGGCCACCCGCTCCTCCTCGTCGCCGAGCACTGTGTAGAACAGCGTCGCGTCGTGCAGGTCACCGGTGACGCGGACGTCGGTGATCGTGACCATGCCGAGGCGCGGGTCCTTGATCTGCCGCTCGAGATACGTGGCGACGATCTGCTTGATGCGGCCCGACATACGGCGGGCTCGGGGGCCGTCGGCCATGAGCTACTCCTTGATCTGTTCGACCTACTCGAGGTCGTCGTCGTCGAGCACCCGGGTGCGGGTCGACAGCAACTCCAGTTCGGGTCGACCGGCCACGAGCCGCTCACAGGCATCGAGCACCTCGACGACGTGCGCCCGCTCGCCGGCCACCAGCGACACCGAGAACTCGGCCCGCCGATGCAACCCGGCATCCCCCGTCTCAGCCGCGGAGACCTCGAACCGCTTCCGCAGCTCCGCCACCACCGGCCGCACAACCGACCGCTTCTCCTTCAACGAATGCACATCGCCCAACAAACAATCAGCGACAAGAACACCAACCACCACAGCCACCACCTCCCCTTCACGCCAGGGCAACCGGGTCGAACGAACGGCATCAAGATCGAACCAAGAGCGCACCGAAGGAAAGAGCTAAACCCAAGGCAGCAGCGAAACAAGGAAGGGCCCCGCGCAGGGATCAAGCCTGACCGCCCGGAGCGGGGCCCCTTCTTTGTGGAGCAGACCTACGCCCGCGGCTTCTCACGAAGCTCGAACGTCTCGATCACATCGTCGATCTTGATGTCGTTGTACGAGCCGAGCCCGATGCCGCATTCGTAGCCGTCGCGAACCTCGGTCGCGTCATCCTTGAACCGCCGCAGCGACTCGACGGTGAGGTTGTCGGCGACCACCGAACCGTCACGGACGAGGCGAGCCTTGGTGTTGCGTCGGATGATGCCAGTGCGGACGAGCGAACCGGCGATGTTGCCGATCCGCGGGACGCGGAACACCTCGCGGACCTCGGCAGTACCGAGCTGCACCTCTTCGTACTCGGGCTTGAGCATGCCCTTGAGCGCAGCCTCGATCTCCTCGATGGCCTGGTAGATGACCGAGTAGTACCGGATGTCGACACCCTCGCGCTCGGCGAGCTCGCGCGCCTTGCCCTCGGGTCGCACGTTGAACCCGATGACGACGGCGTCGGACGCGATGGCCAGGTTGACGTCGTTCTCGGTGATCGCACCGACGCCGCGACTGACGACCCGCAGCGATACCTCGGCCCGGTCCTCCCCGATGTCGATGTTGACCAGGGAGTCCTCGAGTGCCTCGACCGAACCTGACACGTCACCCTTGATGATCAGGTTCAGCGCCTCGACCTTGCCCTCGGCGAGAGCCTGGTCGAGGTCGTCGAGCGAGACCCGACGACGGCTCGAAGCCAACTGCGCGTTGCGCTCGCGCGCCTCGCGACGGCTGGCGATCTGCCGGGCGATGCGGTCCTCCTCGACAACGAGGAACGAGTCGCCCGCACTGGGCACGGAGGTAAGACCGAGCACCTGCACCGGACGCGACGGGGTCGCGACATCGACGCTGTCGCCGTTCTCGTCGATCATGGCGCGGACGCGACCGAAGGCGTCGCTGGCCACGACCGAGTCACCGACGTGCAGCGTGCCGCGCTGCACCAGCAGCGTGGCCACCGGACCGCGGCCGCGGTCGAGCCGCGCCTCGATGACGATGCCCTGTGCGTCCTGCTCGGGATTGGCTCGCAGGTCCAACGCCGCGTCGGCGGTGAGCAGGATGCCCTCGAGCAGCTCGTCGATGTGCAGGTTCGAGCGAGCCGATACGTCGACGAACAGGGTGTCGCCGCCGTACTCCTCGGCGACCAGCCCGTATTCGGTGAGCTGCTGGCGCACCTTGCTCGGGTTGGCGTCCTCCTTGTCGATCTTGTTCACCGCGACGACGATCGGGGCACCGGCCGCCTGGGCGTGGTTCAACGCCTCGATGGTCTGCGGCATGACACCGTCGTCGGCCGCGACGACCAGCACCACGATGTCGGTGGTCGCCGCACCGCGGGCACGCATGGCGGTGAACGCCTCGTGACCCGGGGTGTCGATGAAGGTGATCGGTCGGTCGCGGGGACCAGTGCCGTCGTCGTGCTCGACATGTACTTGGTACGCGCCGATGTGCTGGGTGATGCCGCCGGCCTCGTCGCCCATGACGTTGGTCTTGCGGATCGCGTCCAACAGGCGCGTCTTGCCGTGGTCGACGTGACCCATGACAGTGACCACCGGCGGACGGGCGAACAGGTCGTCCTCGCCACCCTGATCGTCGCCGAAGGTGAGATCGAAGCTGTCGAGCAGCTCGCGGTCCTCGTCCTCGGGGCTGACGACCTGGATCGTGTAGTTCAGCTCGGCGCCGAGCAGCTGCAGCGTGTCCTCGTTGACCGACTGCGTCGCCGTGACCATCTCGCCCAGGTGGAACATCACCTGGACGAGCGAGGCCGGGTTCGCATCGATCTTGTCGGCAAAGTCCGACAGCGAGGCACCGCGTGGCAGGCGCACGGTGGCACCGTTGCCGCGCGGAACCTGCACGCCGCCGATCGAGGGAGCCGACATGTTGTCGAACTCCTGCCTGCGCTGCTTCTTGCTCTTCTTGCCGCGGGCCGCGGGTCCACCGCGACGCCCGAAGGCGCCGGCGGTGGTAGCACCACGCCCGCCGCGACCGGCACCACCGGGGCGTCCGCTGGGACCACCGCGGTAGGGGCCGCCGCCAGCGGGGCCGCCGGGAGCGCCCGTGCCACCGCCACCGGGACCACCGCGGAACCCGCCGCCACCGCCACCGCCACCGGGACGAGCGCCAGGACCGCCCGGACCGCCCGGACCGGCCGGGCGTCCGCCGGGGCCGGCCGGGCGTGCACCGGGACCGCCCGGGGCACCACGGCCACCGGCCGGCCGGCCGGGCATCATGCCCGGGTTCGGCCGCGGCGGCATCATGCCGGGGTTGGGGCGCGGGCCACCGGGCCGCTGCGGGGCAGCGCCGGGGGCACCGGGCACCCCGCCGGGGCGGGTGGGCGTCACCGGACGCGGCGGGGCCGCATTGCCACCCACACCGAAGGGGTTGTTACCGACGCGCGGGCCGGGCCGGGGACCGGCCGGCGGGCGCGGACCGCCGGGAGCGGTCGGTGCCGATACCGATGCGGCGGCCGCCGCAGGACGCTGCTCGACGGGCGCGACCACCGGAGCCACCGGGGCGACCGGGGCCACCGGCGGCGGCTCGGGAGCGGCGATGACCGGCGGTTCGGGGGCAGCCGGAGCAGCGACGGGGCCGGGAACGGCCGGAGCAGCGACGGCGGCAGGGCTATCGACGACGGGCGACGCCGGCTCCGCCGCGGGCGCGGCCGCGGTCTTCTTGGCGGGAGCCTTCTTGGCCGGCGCCTTCGGTCCGGGAGCGTCCGGGAACGCCTCGCGCAGCTTGCGGGCGACCGGGGCCTCAATGGTGGAGGACGCAGACTTCACGTACTCACCGATCTCGGTGAGCTTGGCGAGGGCGTCCTTGCTGGTGATACCGAGCTCTTTAGCGAGAGCTGATACGCGGGTCTTGCCTGGCACGTGTCTCCTTAGCAGGGACCGTGCGGCGAACCGCGCGGTCCGGTTAGTCGGTGGACCTGCTCATTGCTGGCGCTTCATCGAGTGCCCATAGCTCGTCATCTCCTGCGGGGTTCCGCTGGTGGTGTCCTGCTCGTGTCCTGCATGAGTGTTCTGTCCTGCACACTGACCGGCCTCCCTACGTACTCACGCACCGGTGCCGGATCGATCGGTGCCGACACCCGAAGTGCCCGCCCGAACGCCCGGCGTCGGATCGCAAGATCGACGCACGCCAGGTCCCGGTGCACCCAAGCACCGCGACCGGACGCCCGCCGGCGGGGATCGGGAACGGCATTGATGATCGATTCGTCAGTGCCGGCCGGACCCGCGACGACGCGGAGCAGATCGTTGTCGTGGGCTCGTTGCCGGCACCCGATGCAGGTCCGGATCGGGCGTGGCGGCGCGGCTGCGCACGGTTCGGCTCGGTCGGTCATGCTGCGGGCACCGTCGACAAGCCGACGGCTCGGATCACTCTACCCCCCGGCGTCATCGCCGGCCGCCTCCCCCGGGGTGACGGCTGCGGCCGGCGGCTCGGGTTCGTCGACTTCGGAATCGCTGTGGATGTCTATGCGATGTCCGGTGAGGCGCGCCGCCAACCGGGCGTTCTGCCCTTCGCGGCCGATGGCGAGCGAGAGCTGGAAGTCGGGTACGACGACCCGCACCGCCAGCGTCTCGGGGTCGACCAGGCGGCTTTCAAGGGCGTGCGCGGGCGACAGCGCGTTGCCGACATAGGTGGCGGGGTCCTCGGCCCAGTCGATGATGTCGATCTTCTCGCCGTGCAGCTCAGCCACCACGTTGCGCACCCGCTGGCCCATCGGCCCGATGCACGCGCCTTTGGCATTGAGGCCGGCTACCTCGGTACGCACCGCGATCTTGCTGCGGTGCCCCGCCTCGCGGGCCACGTTGACGATCTCGACACTGCCGTCGGCGATCTCCGGGACCTCGAGCGCGAACAGCTTCCGGACCAGGTTCGGATGGGTGCGACTCAGCGTCACCTGCGGCCCGCGCATGCCGCGTGAGACCCCGACGACGTAGGCCTTGATGCGGCTACCGTGCGGGTACTGCTCGCCCGGAGCCTGTTCGGATTGGGGCAGGATGGCCTCGACCTTGCCGATGTCCACGACGATGACGCCGCGCTGGTTGGCCTGCGCGTCGGCCTGGACGATGCCGGTGACGATGTCGCCCTCACGCCCGGAGTATTCACCGAAGGTCTGGTCGTGCTCGGCATCGCGCAGACGCTGCAGGATGACCTGGCGTGCGGTCATGGCGGCTACCCGGCCGAAATCGGTAGGTGTGTCGTCGTACTCCTCGACGATCTGACCGGTGTCGTCGAGATCCTGGGCCCACACCGTGATGTCGCCGCTCTTGCGGTCGATGGCAACGCGAGCGTGCGGCATGGAGTGCGCGGTGTGCCGGTAGGCCGTGAGCAGCGCTGTCTCGAGGGCGTCGATCAGCGTCGCGAAGGAGATCTCCTTCTCCTTCTCGATGCTGCGCAGCGCCTGCAGGTCGACTTTGGTCATCAGGACCCATGGCTCCCTTCGGCATCCCGGTTGAACTCGACCTGCACTCGGCCCGATCCGAGGTCCGACCAGGCCAGCGCGTGTGTCGACCCATCGACGTCCAGTGTCACGCCGGTGTCAGAGGTGTCCAGCACGCGGCCGGTCAGCGGTTGACCCCCGGCCGACACCGCCACCAGGCGTCCCCGGGCCCGTCTCCAGTGGCGGGGTTCGGACAGCGGCCGGTCGACGCCGGGTGAGCTGACCTCGAGCACGTACGAGCCGGCGAGCACGCCGGTCTGGGCTACGTCGGCGGTGTCGAGCGCGTCGGAGATGACCCGGCTGACGAGGGCGATGGCGTCGAGATCGACGCCGCCGTCGGCGTCGACGACCACCCGGACCAACGAGCGGCGCCCCGCCGCGCTGATCGTGACGTCCTCGAGATCGAAACCCGCTTCGGTGACCAGCGGGTCGAGCAGCGCGAGGAGCTTCTCGCGAGCCTGCGCCGCCGAGCCTGCGGACTTGGCGGACGACATGGCGGCTCCTTCCGGTCTCGCTTGCCGAGCGGAGTTCGCGGCATGCAGTGCAACGGCCGAGACTAGTCGCTCTGCCAGACTGATCACGACATGGACGACGCGAACGGCACCGGTGGCCGCCTCCCGCGGCGCTGGTTCCTGGCCGGCGGCGCCGCGGCGGTCGTCGCCGGCGGAGCCGGGGTGGGCATCGGCTTCCTGCAGCCGGAGTCGAAGCCGCCCCTCAAGCCTGCGCCCCATGCCCTCGCCGACGCACTCGCCGCTGAGCGGGAACTGCTGGCGTGGGCGGCGGCAGCCATTCGGCGCGACCCGTCGTTGCAGGCCGCGGCCGCGGAGTTGACCAGCAACCACGCCGCCCACCTGCGGGCGCTGCAAGCCGCGCTCTCGCCCTACGACACCGCAAGACCAACGCCGACCCCGACGCCGACCTTCACCGCGACGTCGTCGGCCCGAACCCAACTGCGGGCGCTCGAACGCGCGGCGGCCGCCTCCGCCGCCACCCGCGCCGGTCTGCTGACGGGCCCGACCGCCACGCTGCTTGCGAGCATCTCGGCCTGCGAGAGCACGCACGCCGAACTCTTGACGTGAGCGGATCGGTCACCGCGGCGCGGCAGGCGGCGCTGGCTGCCGAACTCCGCGCGTTGTACGGCTATGCGCTCATCGGGCCACGCCTGCCCGCCGCCGACCAACAGCTGGCACGGGAATGCATCGCGGCGCACACCGTCCTGCGCGACACGACGACGGCGGTGATCGCCGCATCCGGCAGCGTGCCCGTCACACCGCTCGCGGACTACCCCGAGCTCTACCCGATCGCCGACCTTGCCACCGCCCGCGCCCGCGCCGTCTATCTTGAGCAGACGTGCGCCGACGCCTGGCGTTTCCTCTACGCCCGGCTCGCCGCGTCGACCGGGACCGACCGTTCGCCTGCGCAACGTGCGCTGTCCGAGTCCGCCGTTCGGGCCACCCGCTGGCGGCTGCGGGCGGGTGACCCGTCGCCTACCGTGCCGTTCCCGGGGATCAGCTGACGTCCGTAGGTCGCCCCCTCACCACTCGACCGGTGGGGGGCGGCGGCCGGGACCGACGGACCGGTCAGATCATCAGAGCCAGGCGTCGACGATCGCCAGGACGTCGGCGAGCCGGGTGATGACCGCATCGGGCTCGCCCTCGACCGGTCCGCGCTGGACGTCCGGGATGGTGCTGTGCGGCACGAGGATCGCGCGCATCCCGATCGACTTGGCGCCGTGGATGTCGTCGAACGGCCGATCGCCGACGAACACCGCCTGCGCCGGATCATCGACCCCGACCGCGTCGAGTGCGGCACGGAACGCCTCCGGGTGCGGCTTGGTCCAAGGGATCTCCGACGTATAGACGGCACCGTCGATCAGCGCCAGCACGTCGTCGCGAGCGAAGATCCGCTCGTGCTCGTCCCGCGACCAGATCGTGTTCGACAGCACCCCGATCTTCAGCCCGCGCTCGCGCAGCGCTTCGAACAGGGGCGGGACGTCGGGGTCTAGATAGGTGTGCGGCTCCCACCAGGTGTGGAAGCTGGCGGTTGTCGCCTCCGACAGCTCCGCGCCGGCCGCGGCGAACACGTCGGCGAGGGTGGCGCTGCGGTGCTCGTTCTTCGAGCGCTGCCAGATCTCGTGCTCTGCAGCGGCCAGCCGCTCGGCGAGCTCCGCGTCGTCGACCGACGCGGCCCAGGCCTCACGCGGGTCGACGGTGTGCCAGGGCGTCAGCGTGCCGCCCCAGTCGAAGATCACTGCTTCGATGGTCACGCGCGAAAGCCTATTCAGAGCAGGACGGTGGACAGCACTGCAATGTCGCGCATGCCGAGTCGGGCGTACATCCGGCGGGCTGGTTCGTTGAAGTCGTTGACGTACAGGCTCGCGCTGGGCGCCAACGCCAAGGCGCGGTCGAGAACACCGACCATGGCCGCAGTGCCCAGGCCTTGACCGCGCAGGTCAGGACGCGTCCACACGCCCTGGATCTGACAGGTCCGCGGCGATACGGCACCGAAGTCGGCTTTGAACACCACCTCGCCGCCGCGTACGACGCCGAAGGCCCGTCCTTCGCGGATCAACGCAGCCACCCGGCTGCGGTAGTGCCCGGTGCCGCCCTCGTGCGGTGACACGCCGAGTTCCTCGGCGAACATGGCCGCGGCCGCGGGCAGGTAGGCGTCGAGCTCGTCGCGGCGCACGGCGCGCAGGCCTACGTCTGCCGGCCGGTCGGCCACCGCGCGGTCGAGTGCCAGCAGCGGCTGACGCCGCCGCACGGCACGCGGCGCCCCCCACGCAGCTTCGAGGACCGGCCACATGACCGCCACGGTGTCGGCGTGCCCGACGACCGAGCTGCAGACCCGCGGGCGACGGGCGACGAACTCGGCAAGCGCCAGCCAGTGTTCGGGCTGGCCGCCCATCGGCAGCAGGTTGCCGCCGTTGAACGCGGCCGCCGCAAGCCGGCCGTGGGCATCGCGCACGCCGAGCAGCTGACCACCGAAGCGGCGGGCCGACAGTGATAACAGCGTGTGCAACCGGCCGGCGACGACCGCATTCACGATCGGATCGCGGTCGACGAACGCGATGAGTTCGGCACGGTCGGCGTCGTCGAGCTCGTCGACGCGCCACGGCCCGGCCCCTCGCCGCACCGGGCGGTCGAGAAGGGTGGACACCCGGTCGACGTTAGTGCACGCCGATCAGCTGGCGCCGCGCCCGGTGGTCTGCTGCAGGCGGTCGATCATCTCGCTGGCGGCTGCCTTGCTGAGGTCGTCGGGGACGTCCTCACCGGCTTCCTGCGCAAGCGTGCTGAGGTAGGACTTCTGCGGCCCGGTCATCGGCTCGTCACCGGTGACCCACTGGTCAGTGGGCTTCTCGGCCTGGGGTGTTACGTCGTCCGGGGTAGCCATGTGCTGGTCTCCAATCGAATCGGTGTTCGATAGGAACGTGCCCGCAGCGCGACCGGTCCTAACGGGTCAGGCGATGGAGACCGTGGGCTCGCCGGAGGCGATCCCAGCGCTGCTCATCTCCTCGGCCATCCGTAACGCTTCCTCGATCAGTGTCTCGACGATCTGCGACTCGGGGACGGTCTTGATGACCTCACCCCGGACGAAGATCTGGCCCTTGCCGTTACCCGAGGCCACGCCAAGGTCGGCCTCGCGGGCCTCCCCCGGACCGTTGACGACGCAGCCCATGACTGCGACGCGCAGCGGCACCTCGATGCCCTCGAGCCCGGCGGTGACCTTGTCAGCCAGCGTGTACACATCGACCTGGGCGCGGCCGCACGACGGGCAGGACACGATCTCGAGCCGACGCTGGCGCAGGTTGAGCGACTCGAGGATGGCGAGCCCGACCTTGACCTCCTCGACCGGCGGGGCGGAGAGCGACACCCGGATCGTGTCGCCAATGCCTTGCGACAGCAGCGCGCCGAACGCGACGGCGGACTTGATGGTGCCCTGGAACGTCGGCCCGGCCTCGGTGACGCCGAGGTGCAGCGGGTAGTCGCACGCCTGGGCAAGCAGCTCGTAGGCCCGGACCATGACCACCGGGTCGTTGTGCTTGACCGAGATCTTGAAGTCGCGGAAGCCGTGCTCCTCGAACAGCGCGGCCTCGTTCATGGCCGACTCGACAAGCGCCTCAGGCGTGGCCTTGCCGTACTTGGCCAGCAGCCGCTTGTCGAGGGAGCCGGCGTTGACGCCGATCCGGATCGACACGTTGGCATCGGCCGCCGCGCGGGCGATCTCGCCCACCTTGTCGTCGAAGGCCTTGATGTTGCCCGGGTTGACGCGGACCGCGGCGCAACCGGCATCGATGGCCTGGAAGACGTACTTCGGCTGAAAATGAATGTCGGCGATGACCGGGATCTGCGACTTGCGGGCGATCGCGGGCAGTGCGTCGGCATCGTCCTGCGACGGCACCGCCACCCGCACGATGTCGCAGCCCGACGCGGTGAGCTCGGCGATCTGCTGCAGCGTGGAGTTGATGTCGGACGTGAGGGTGGTGCACATCGACTGCACCGACACCGGCGCGTCGCCACCGACGGCCACCGTGCCGACCTGGATCTTGCGGGACACCCGGCGCGGTGCGAGAACGGGTGGCGGGGCGGTGGGCATTCCGAGACTGACAGCGGTCATGACTCCATCATCCACCGTTGAGGTTGATGGGCTTCACGATGTCGGCGTACAACGTGAGCAACGTCAGGACAACGAGCACCGAAGCAACGGCATACATGACGGGCAGCATCTGAGCGGTGTCGACGAAAATCGCCGGTCTGGGCAGCGGCCGGCCGTCGGGACCTAGTGGCGCCGGTCGCCCGCGGGCCCGCAACCGGGCCCGGCCGCGCTTGACCGCCTCGACCAGCGCGCCGGCCACGTGGCCGCCGTCCAGGGGCAGCAGCGGCAGCAGGTTGAACAGGAACAGCAGCAGGTTGACGCTCGCGAGCAGCCCGATCAGCGTGTAGATCTTCGACTTCAGGGTGAAACCGGGGTCGCTGGCCAGATCGCCGGATATTCGCCCGATGCCGACGACACCCACCGCGCCCTCAGGATCGCGCTGTTTGCCCTCGAACACCGTCTGCCACAGGCTGTGCAGCTTGCTTGGGTAATTCGCCAGCGCGTCGACGCCGAGCTTGAGCTGGCTGCCGATCTTGCCCGGCACGCCGGTGATCCCGACCGACTCGAAGTAGGCCTTCTCGAAGGGCGAGAGGCCGAGGAAGCCGGCGGTGACGGCCGGTTTGTCGATGCCGTTCGGGTAGAAGGTGTTCTCTACCGGAGTGATCGTGAGCGGCACGCGAGTGCCCTTACGGTCGACGACGAGCGACAAAGGCACGCCGGCCGAGCGCTGGATGATCGGGGTCAGCGCGTCCCACGACGTGATCGTGCGCCCGTTGACGGATAGCAGCTTGTCGCCGACCTTGAGGCTGGTGGCCGCCGGGGTGGCCGGCGCACCCGCCGGGCAGGTGTTCGCCTTCGCCGCGTCGGAATTCGCCGCCACCAAGCACTTGCTGATCGAGCCGACCGTAGTCGTCGTCTTCGTCGTGGGCGAGCCGAGGGCGAGCAGCAGGAACAGCGTGAGGACCAGGTAGATGAGCAGGTTCATGACCGGACCGCCGGTCATGACGATCATCTTCTTGCCGGGGGTCAGCCGGTAGAACTGGCGGTGCGCGTCCTGCTCGTCGACCTCGGCTCGGCTGACCTGGCGGAAGTCCTCGATCGCGGTCGCCATCCGCCGCGGCCAGCGCGAGCGGGTGCCGTCGGCGCGGGGCGGCACCATGCCGATCATCCGGATGTAGCCGCCGAGCGGGACCCCCTTGATGCCGTACTCGGTGTCACCCCTCGTCCGGGACCAGATCGTCGGCCCGAAGCCGACCATGTACTGCGTGACCTTCACGCCGAACTTCTTGGCCGGCACCATGTGCCCGATCTCGTGCAGCGCGATCGACAGCAGCAGCCCGAAGGCGAAGATCAGCACGCCCAGCGTGTAGAGCAACCAGCTCGGCACTGCCACCTCTCCTACCCGGCGAGGATCCGCGCGCGTGCACGGGCCCAGTTCTCTGCCTCTTCGACCTGTTCGACGGTACAGACGTTTTCGCTACCGCCGCCGGTGTCATCCCGCTGCTGACGCCGTTCGCTCAGCCACTCCCGAACCACATCGGCGATGGTGTCGACGATCTGAAGGAAACCGATGCGTCCGTCATGAAATGCACCGACGAGTTCCTCGTTGGCGGCGTTGTAGACCGCCGGTGCGCAGCCACCCGCCTGCCCGACCTGCTTGGCCAGGGCGACGGCAGGGAACGCGTCGTCGTCGAGGGGTTCGAAGGTCCAGCTGTGCGCCTGGGTCCAATCGATGCAGGGCGCCGCGCCCGCGACGCGGTCGGGCCAGCCCAGCGCCAGCGAGATGGGCAGGCGCATGTCCGGCGGCGAGGCCTGCGCGATGGTCGAACCGTCGACGAACTCGACCATTGAATGGATCACCGACTGCGGGTGCACGACGGCCTCGATGCGCTCGTAAGGCACGTCGAAGAGCAGGTGCGCCTCGATGATCTCAAGGCCTTTGTTGACGAGCGTGGCCGAGTTGGTGGTGACGAGCCGGCCCATGGCCCAGGTCGGATGGGCCAGCGCCTGCTCCGGCGTCACGTCCCCCAGCTCGCTGCGTGTCCGGCCGCGGAACGGGCCGCCACTGGCCGTCACCAGCAGCCGCGCGACCTCGACCGACGCACCGGCCCGCAGACACTGGGCCAGCGCGGAATGCTCGGAGTCGACCGGGACCAGCTGGCCGGGCCCGGCCAGCCGGGTCACGATCGGCCCACCGGCGATCAGTGACTCCTTGTTGGCCAGGGCGACGACGGCGCCCGCCTCGAGCGCGGCGATGGTCGCGCGCAGGCCCTGGGAGCCGTCGACGGCGTTGAGGACCGTGTCGCAGCCGAGCCGAGCGAGCTGCGCTGTGGCGCCCGCCCCCGCGTGGATGACCGGCGCGCGCACGTCGCCCGGCCACACCGCGTCGACCCGCTTGCGCAGCTCGTCGACCGCGGACTCGAGCGCCACCCCGATCTCCGACACGCGCAGCCGTGCGGCTTGTTCGGCGAGCAGGCCGAGATCACGCCCGCCGGCCGCGATCGCCCGCACGCGAAAGCGCTCGGGGGCGGCGGTGACGACGTCGACGGTCTGCGTACCGACCGAACCGGTCGAGCCGAGCAGCACGATCTCGCGGCGTTTCGTCATGCTGTCAGTCAAGCATCGACGTCCGACGGGCCCAGACCACGACCACGAGCGGCCACAGGGCCTGCTGTGCGGTGAGCACGCGCTCGGACACGCCGAGCGGCCCGTGCGCGAGCGTCAGCGCGAACCAGATCAGCAGAGCAACCGACACCGCCGCGACGGCATAGGCCACCGGGCGACGCTCGGGCAGCGGCGCGGTACCGGACGCGCGGGCCAGCGTCGCGGGCCAGCCGGCGAGCAACACGAACGCAACGGCGGCAAAGACGGCGTGCGCGTTCGATGAGCCACGCGCCGGCTCGGGGAAGGCCGCGACGGCGAGCGTAGCGAGCCCGGCGGCAATGAGCACCAGACGCGGCCAACGATGCACGCTGCGCAGGCCCGCTCCGGTGACCGTGTGCGCCGCGCCGAGGCCGGCCAGCGCCGCGGTCATGATCCAGCGATGCTGCGCGCCGTAGGCAGCCAGCGCACTGATCGTGTCGTGCACCGCGTCATAGCCGGGTGCCTGCAGCGCGCCGCCTACTGTCCAACCGGTCACCAGCACGACCGGCGCGAACGCGGACGAAAGCAACGCCCAGGCGGGCGGCCGGCTCAGCGGAAGAGCGACTTGCCCCACCAGTCGCCGGCCTCGCTCAGGCCGGGCGGCACCGCGAACAGCGCGCTGCTCGTGTGCCGGATGTATTCGTTCAGCAGATCGCTGGTGCCCAGGCGGGTCTGGATCGGGACGAACTGCTTGCGTGGGTCCTGCTGGTAGGCGATGAAGAACAACCCGGCGTCGAGCAGGCCGGTCTCGCTGTCGATGCCGTCGGTGTAGCTGTACCCGCGACGCAGGATCTTCTGGCCGTTGTTCGTCTCGGGCGAGGCGAGCCGGATGTGTGCGTTCTGGTCGATGACGTACTTGCCGCGCCGCTTGGCCTGCAGGTTCACAGCGTCGAACTCGTGCTTGCCGGTCAGTGGCGCGCCGGAGTTCTTGTACCGGCCGATCACGATCTCCTGGTCGGCCAGGAAGTCGGTGTCCCAGGACTCGATGAGCATCCGGATGCGCCGGGCAACGAGGTAGCTGCCGCCCGTCATCCAGGGCTGGTCGGTGTCGTCGCCGACCCACACGTAGGTGTCGAGCTCGGCGGGGTACTCGGTCTTGATGTTGTTGGTGCCGTCCTTGAAACCGAGCAGGTTGCGTTCGGTCTGCTGCTTGTCCGACGTCGAGGACGTGCGGCCGAAGCCGAGTTGTGACCAGCGCAGCACCGCGGAGCCGCGGGCGAGCCGTGCGAAGTTGCGGATGACGTGGAAGGCAACGGTGGGGTCGTCGGAGCAGGCCTGCACGCACAGGTCGCCGCCCGAGCGCTCCTTCTGCAGCGCGTCACCCGGCAGCGGGGGCAGGTCGGCGAGCGCGGCGGGCCGCTTCGCCTGCAGCCCGAACCGGTCGTCGAACATCGACGGCCCGAAGCCGACGGTGATGGTGAGATTCGACGCGCCCAGGCCCAACGCCTCGCCGGTGTCGATCGGCGGACGCTCCGGCAAGGTCTCGACCGCGCCGACCGGCAGGCCCTTGGTCAGCTGCGCCGCGGCCGCCGCCCACGACCCCAACAGCGTCTGGACGGCCTGCACGTCGAAGGAGGTGATGTCGAAAGCGGCGAAGGCCAACCGGTCCTGCGCGGGCGTGGCGATGCCGGCCTGGTGCTTGCCGTAGAACGGGACGATCGGCTGCTGCTCGGCCGACGACGCGCCGTCGGGTTCGGTGGCGCGCGCTACGCCGAACCCGGCACCGCCGGCGACGGCCACACCCGCAGCGCCGAGAGCGGTACCGAGGAACCGTCGCCGGCTGTGCCCGCTCACTGGGCGGCCGTCGGAGGATGCGGTGGTGTCGTCAGTCATCGTTACCAGGCTTACGCGTTCGCGACCTTGCTCGCCACCGTCGACAGCGGCTCCTGCACAGCCTTCACCGCGGCGGCGAGCTGACGCTTGTCGGTGGCAGTGAGCTCGGTGTAGAGCGTGAAGCCGGACGGGTTGCTCGTGGTCCGGTAGGAGTTCACGAGCTTGTCCAGGGCGGCGAACTGGGTCTGGATGTTCCTGGTCAACACGGGATCGATCTTGGTCAAGGCCGGCTGCAGCTGCGCGAAGGCCTGCTCGGCGCCCTCGTCGTTGTTGGCGAAGTCGAGCAGGTCGATCTGCGAGTACGCCTCCTCCTCGCCGGTGATCTTGCTGGCGGCCACCTCGTCGAGCAGCCCCTGCGCACCGTTGGCGAGCTCGGTGGGCTTGTACGTCAGGCCGGTCGTCAACTTCTTCAGCCGCCCGACGTCGGCGACCAGCTTGTCGCCGAACACACCCATGCCCTTCAGGGACTTCTGCTTGAAGATGCCGTACTCGATGCGGTGGAACCCACGCCACTTCGCGAAGGTGGTGTCGGCGATGCGTACGTCGATGTCGGCGTCGATGCTGTCCTGGCCGATGACGAACGACTCGGCGACCGGCTCGATCTTCTCGTAGTACGGACGGGCCTGCATGTACGCGGTCTGCGCCGCCTTGAGGTTCGTGCCGTGCAGCGCCTTGTTGAAGGTGGCGGTGGCCGCGACCAGCGCGTTCACCTGGGTGTTGACGTAGTTCGCGTAACCAGTGGTGGCCGTCTTGAGCAATGCGGCCAGGTTCGTGTCGGTCGTGCCCACGGACTTGCCGACCACCTTCAGCGGCGAGCGCTCAGGAGTGGCTCCGGGGCAGTACAGCGTGTACGAGCCGGCGTCGACATTCACCGCGAACACTCCGGAGAACCCGGGGGGCAGGTTCTCCTTCTCACCGACAATGCGCTCGCCGCTGAGCAACTCGACCTCGCTGACGGCGGTGGCGTCAGTGTTCGTGATCTTGAAAGTCAACGCGCCTGCGGCGTACTGGGCAGCGTCGGCAACGCAGCCCTTGGCCGCGGTGACGGTCACGTTGACCACGTGCGCCGCAGCCGTCGACGCCTTGGACGAGCCGGCCGCCGCCGAGCTGTCGGACTTGCCGCCCGAGCTCGAGCACCCCGACAGGACAAGGGCAGCGGCGACGGTGGCGGTCACCGCCGCAGTCAGGGTCTTGGCGGTGGCAGCACGCGGGGCAGGCATCGAGTTGGCTCCGGGTCGTCGAGGATGTGTAGGGCAGCCTAACCTAACTTCGGATGAGCTCAACCCGGGGTTCGGAGCGGGCAGGTTGCGGCGCAGGTCGGCGGTGAGCCGCCAGCGCGAAGCCGAGCGCCGTCAGCAACGCCACGACGGCCAGAGCCGTCGCCCAGCCCGTGAACGCGTGCAGCACCGAGCGGTGCTCCAAGCGGCTGTGGGCGGCGCGGGCGGCGTCGGCGGCGGCGATCGCGACAGAACGCGGTAGGACGCGGGTGGCCGCGGCAGTCGGGGTGGCCAGCGCCTCCCGGTCGCTGGCGGTCCGGACGACGGCAGTGACCCGCTCGCCCCAGCTGAGGTCGAGCACCCGGTCGGTGCGGCTGTCGACCCAGACGGTCAGGGTGCTGGCGTCGCGATAGGTCACCGGGATCGCGCCGGTAACATTGCGAACGGTCGACAACGGCAGCCGCCCCCCGTTGAGCGCGGCCACTCGCTCGACGGACAGCGTCGCCGGTAAGCCGGCAGCACCCGTGCCGGGCACCGCCGCGGCGAATCGCTCGGCGGTCACGCCGTCGTGGCGAGTGGTGCCCTGCGAGGTGAGTCGGAACGTCTGCTGGACGCCGGTGGTCTGCGCGATCGGGTGCTGCGACTGCGTGCGCACGGTGACGTCCTGCGTCGAGCGGGCCACGACCTCTACCGAGATCGCACCGGCGGTGGTCGCCGGGCGTTCCGTGGGACGAGCCGGGGTGGCAGCCGCCAGCACGACAGCGGTGAGGGCCGCGGCCACGCCGACGGCCGCACCGATCTTGGCCGCGAGCCGGGCCGGCGCCGGTCGCCCTGGAGGCCAGATGACGTAGAGACCGACCGGAATCAGGTACACCAGCCAGCCGCTGACCTCGGCCACCACCGGGCGGGCCTGGATGCCGAGCATGCCGGTGAGCAGTGACGCCTGGACACTCCCAGGTCGCACCAGCCAGCTGAGGTCGACGGTGCTGCCCTGGCCGGCGTCGAGCCAACCCGCCTCGTGCGCGGTGTGCAAGGCGTTGACAACGATGCCGGCCGCGACGAGAACGAGGACGAAACCGGTGGCCCGGAAGAACTTCGACAGGTTGATCCGCACGCCACCGCGGTAGATGCCGTAACCCAGCGCGATCGCCACCGCGATGCCCAGGACCACACCGAACCCGGCGCTGCGCGGATTGCTGGCCTCGTTGAAGGCGGCGAGCAGGAAGACAACCGTCTCGAGGCCCTCGCGGATGACGGCCAGGAAGGCCATGAGCACCATGGCGCGGCCGGCGTTCGACCGCCCGTCCATGGCCTCGGCCGCAAGGCCCTCGAGCTGGCCCTTGAGGCCGCGCGAATTGCGCCGCATCCAGATGACCATGTACGTGACCATGCAGACGGCCAGCGCACCGATCACCGTCTCGAGCCCCTCCTGCTGCTTCTGCGGCAGGTTGCGCGAGTACGCGTTGAGCGCGATGCCGGCGGCGAGGCACAGGGCAAGCGCGAGGCCGACGCCGGACATCATCCAGCGCAGCAGATCCTTGCGGCCTTGCTTGCGCAGGAAGGCGGCGATGATGCCGACGATCAGCGCCGCTTCCAGGCCCTCACGCAGCCCGATGACGAAGGTCGGCAGCATTGCGCTCGTCCTCTCCGCTCGACTTCGGCGCCGCTAAGGGTAGGCAGGCCTAAGCGACTGTAACCGACGCCGACCGCTCACGTGCACCCCCTGTTCCGGCTAGCGTGACGCCGTGCAGATGGACCTCAACGCCGACCTCGGCGAGGGCTTCGGGGTCTGGCGGCTCGGCGACGACGACGCCCTGCTCGACATCGTCACCAGTGCCAACGTCGCGTGCGGATTCCACGCCGGCGACCCGCTGACGATGCGTCGGGTGTGCGCTGCGGCGGCCGCGCGTGCAGTCACCATCGGCGCCCAGGTCGGCTACCGTGACCTCGCCGGCTTCGGCCGGCGGCGCATCGACATGGCATCCGACGAGTTGTCCGCCGACGTGCTGTACCAGCTCGGCGCCCTTGACGCGTGCGCCGTCGCGGCAGGCACCCGGGTGCGCTACGTCAAGCCGCACGGCGCGCTCTACAACACCGCTGCAGACGATCCGGCGCAGGCGGGGGCGATAGTCGAGGCCGTCGCCGCCTATGACGACTCGCTGCCGATCCTCGGGCTGCCCGACTCGGCGCTGGGCGATGCGGCCGACCGCGTCGGGCTGACGTTCGTGCCGGAGGCGTTCGCCGACCGTGGGTACCTGGCCTCGGGTCGGCTGGTCTCCCGCGTGGCGGACGGTGCAGTGCTCGACGACGTCGACTCCGTCGTGACCCGCGCGGTGGCGTTCGCGCTTGAGCAGCGGGTGTCAGCCGTCGATGGGTCGGACGTCGCGGTGCCCGCCCGTTCGCTGTGCGTGCACGGCGACACCCCGGGCGCGGTCGAGCTGGCGTCGGCGGTGCGGGCGGCACTGGTCAACGCCGGCGTCGAGGTGACTGCGTTTCGCTGAGTGCTCAGACGGCGAAGCGCACCGTGCCACCGGGACGCAGCTGCGCCGCGGCCGGCCGGGCCGACTCGCGCAGCACGGCCAGCACCGGGTAACCGCCGGTGACCGGGTGGTCGGCCAGGAAGATCACCGGCTGGCCGTTCGGCAGGATCTGCACAGCGCCCACGGTCATGCCCTCGCTCGGCAGCTCGTCCTCGGTGGCCCAGGCGATCGGCCCCCCCGACAGCCGGACGCCCACCCGGTTCGAGCGGTCGCTGACCGTCCAGTCCTGCCCGGTGAGCACGTCGAGGGCGTCGGGCACCAGCCACTCCTGCCGTGGGCCGGGCACCACGCGCAGCGTCGGCACGGGATCGAGCCCGGCCACCGGCGCGACATCGATCGCCGCGGGCGGCCAGGGTTTGCCGAGCGCGAGCCGGTCACCGGCGCGCAGCGGCGGCGGCCCGAGACCACCGAGCAGATCGGTGCTGCGGCTGCCGAGCGTCATGGGCACCTGCAGGCCGCCGGAGACGGCGAGGTAGCTGCGCAGGCCCGTCGCTGCCGCGCCGACCTGGACCTGCTCACCGGGACGGACCGTCACCGACGCGTAGACCGGCGCGGCGCGGTCACCGACGCGCAGCGGGGCAGGTGCGCCGGTGAGGGCGACCACCGTGGCCCGGTCGCCGACGTAGTGCAGGGTCGGACCCGTCATCGTCGTCTCAAGCAGGGCAGCACCGGGATCGTTGCCGACGAGCCGGTTGGCCAGCGTGGCGGCCGGGACGTCGAGGTAGCCCGACGGCGACACCCCCTCGTGCGCATGCCCGGGCCGGCCCGCGTCCTGCACGGTGGTGAGCGGGCCGGGTGACAGCACGTCGAACCGATTCACGACGCGACGAAGCGCACGCGCGTGCCGGCAACGAGCAGCGCAGGTGGGTCGCGGTCGATGTCGAAGAGCACCGCGTCGGTGCTGCCGACCAGGTTCCAGCCGCCCGGGCTCTCACGTGGGTAGACGGCGGCATAGCTGTCGGCCAGGGCCAGCGAGCCGGCCGGCACCCGCACGCGTGGTTCGGAGCGGCGGGGCACGCGCAGCTGGTGGGGCAACCCGGCCAGGTAGGCGAACCCCGGCGCGAACCCGCAGAACTGGACGTCGAACTCGGTGTCGACCAGCAACCGCGCGACGCCGTCGGCGGAGAGCGCCGCTTGCTCGGCCACGTCGGCGAGGTCGAGCCCGTCGAAGCGAACGGCGATCTGCACCGGCTCGCCGCGCGGCGCGTCGAGATCCGTCACGTCCTCGGGCAGATCGGTGAGCAGCTGCATCAGGCCCGCGCGGCCCGCGACGGTCGGCGCGGTGACCAGCACCGTGCGGGCGGCGGGCACGACGTCGGCTACCGGCACCCGTCGCGCGACGGCGGCCGTGCGGACCCAGGCGGCGACGGCAGCGGGCCGGTCGACCTCGAGCAGCAGACTTCGCTCGCCGACGTCGCGGGGGCTTGCCATGTAGCGACGATAGAGCGCTGCGTCGCCTGTTCGTGGCGCTTCCCGTCCCACCCGCGGGCCTGCGATGATGGCGCCCCTGGCGAGGAGGGCCGCGCGTGGACGGTGGAGAGGGCACGGTCGTCGGCGGCCGCTACACCCTGCTGCGCCGTCTCGGCCGGGGCGGCATGGCCGAGGTCTGGCTTGCCACCGATCACCGCCTGGGCGACAAGCACGTCGCGGTGAAGCGGCTGCTCGGTTACCGGGCTGACTCGCCCGACTCTGCGCGGGACGTCGAGCGTGCCCGCCGCGAGGCGCTGGCCGCCTCCCGGCTCAACCACGGAAACCTCGTGGCCGTCACTGACTTCGTGGCCGAGGACGGCGAGCCGTTCATCGTCATGGAGTACGTCGAGGGCAGCACGCTGTCGGATCTCATCGCCGAGCAGGCCATGCCGGTGTCGCGCGCCGCGCGGATCATCGGCCAGGTGGCGAGCGCCGTCGCCGCCGCGCATGAGGCCGGGATCGTGCACCGCGACATCAAGCCGGCCAACATCATGGTCACCCGCCGCGATGTCGCCAAGCTCGCCGACTTCGGTATCGCCCGCTCGGCCGGCGACGCCCGACTGACGCAGACCGGTTTCTTCACCGGCACCGTCGGCTACCTCGCTCCCGAGCTGCTCGACGGTTCGGAGGCGTCCTCCGCCAGCGACGTCTGGGCGTTGGGCGCCGTGCTCTATGAGACCGTCGAGGGACGTCCGGCGTTCCAGGGCGACACCACACCCACCCTCATCGCCGCCATCGTGTTTCGCGAGCTGCCCGTGCCGGGACACGCTCCAGAACTTGGCCCGTTGATCGCCCGGATGCTCGAGCGCGACCCGGCCCGGCGCATCGGCATCGACGAGGTCACGACCGAGCTGGTGTCGATGGCCGCCCGCACGGAGCGCCCGCACGACACTGCCCTGCCGGAGCAACCGCCTGCGCGGACGACGGTTCGGACCGCCGCGCCGCCCGCACCCGCGTCGCCATTCCCCGCCCCGCCGTCGGGTCGTTCGCACAGCCGACGCGGTTGGTGGATCGCGGCAGCGGTCGTGCTGGTGCTGATCGCCGCCGGACTTGTGGCGGTCCTGACCGGCGGCGGCAGCGACTCCCCCGGTGACGGCTCCCCGCAGGCCGGTGCGCCCGTGGCCTCGAGCCCGTCAGTGGCTCCGACCTCGCCGAGCGCGTCGGTCGGCTCGTCGAGCACGAGCCCGGAGCCGACTGATGCCGGTGTGACGGTCCTCGCGCACCGCGGCGGGCGCGAGAGCTATGCCGAGGAATCGATCCCCGCCCTCGTCGCAGCGGCCAAACAGGGCTACGGCATCGAGACCGACATCCGCTGGACCTCGGACAACGTGCCGGTCATCGTCCACGACGCGAGCACCAAGCCGAATCTCGAATGCTCAGGCGGTCCGTACACGATCAGCAAGACCACCTGGGCGGTGTTGAAAGCACGGTGCCGCACACCGGCCGCCGCCTCCCCGGACGGCCGCACCTACCCGATCGGCACGTTCGACGATCTTGCCGCCGGCCTGCAACCGTTCGCCGGTGCGACGCTGTTCGCCGAGGTCAAGGTCGTGCAGACCCAGGCACAGGTCGACGGGTTTCTGGCGGTACTGCGGCGCCACGACCTGCTGGACCGCGCCGTCGTCACGTCCTTCTATCCCGCCGAGCTGGCCAAGATGCGTGACGCCGCAACGCCGCTGGGCACGACGCTCACGCTGATGCAGTTCGTCGTCGACACCAAGACGCCGGCGAGCACGCTGCGAGCGGCGGGCGTGCGCTACGTCGCGGTCGCTTCCGATGTTGCCAGTAAGACGTACCTGTCGACGCTGCGTACTGCCGGTCTGACGTCGGTGGTGTACACGGTGGACACCACCGCGCAATGGGCAGCTGCCCGCTCAGCGGGCGCCGACCTCGTGATCACCGACGTCCCGGCGGCCTACCTACGCTGGCTCGCCGACCGGTGACCCGGCCGTTCCCGCTGCCGGCTTAGGCGAAGACGACGGTCTTGTTGCCATAGACCAGCGTCCGGTGCTCGACGTGCGCCCGCACCGCCTCGGCCAGCACGACGGTCTCCAGGTCGCGGCCCTTGCGCACGAGGTCGGCCACCGTGTCGCGGTGCGTCACCGGGGCGACGTCTTGGGTGATGATCGGCCCTTCGTCCAGCTCGACGGTCGCGTAATGCGCGGTGGCGCCGATGAGCTTCACTCCCCGTTCCTGCGCCTGGTGGTAGGGCTTCGCGCCCATGAAGGCCGGCAGGAAGGAGTGGTGGATGTTGATGATGTGCGACGGATACGTGTCGAGCACCCGCGGGCTCAAGACCTGCATGTAGCGGGCGAGGATCACCAGGCTGACATCGAGCTCGGCCAGAATCCGCAGCAGCTCGGTCTCCTGCTCTTCACGCGTGTCCGGCGTCACCGGCAGGTGGTGGTACGGGACCCGGTAGAAGGCGGCAAGCTCTGCGTGGTCGGGATGGTTGCTGAAGACCGCGGCGATGTCGGCGGGGAGCTCACCGGCCTGCCACCGCGCCAGCAGGTCGACGAGACAATGCGGCTGCTTCGAGGCCAGGATCGCGACCCGGGGACGGTCGCTGGACAGCCGCGACCAGACGGTCATGCCATACCGCTGCGCTGTCGGGGCGAAGCGCTCCTTCAGTTCGGCCACGCCGGAGACGGACGCCTCGAACTCGACGCGCTGGAAGAAGACGCCGGTCGCGCGGTCGATGTGCTGCTCGGCGTGCAGGATGTTGCCGTCGACGCTGAGCACGAACTCGGTGACCGCGTGGCTGAGCCCCGGTCGGTCGGGGCAGGAGAGCAGCAGGACTGCGGTAGCCACCCGGGTCAGTGATTCGACCGGACGCGCCGCACCACGACGAGCACGAGCAGCCCGCCGGCCACGGCGATGACGATGCGGCCCTGCGGTGAGTTGGCCTTCTCGCGCAGGGACGTCTTCGTCTTCTCGACGATGCGCTTGGGATTGCCGCGATAAGCGAGCTGATCGACGGCCGCGGCCAGGGCGGCACGGGACTTCTCGATGTCGCGCTGGATGTCGTCTGCGCTGCGTTCTCCGGCCACGGTCCAAGCCTAGTAGTAAGGGGACACAGCGGTAGCGTTGGCCGACGTGACGCGACTCGAACCCGGCGATACCGCCCCCGACTTCACCCTCCCCGACGCCGACGGCAAGGACATCACCCTGTCCGGCCTGCGCGGTCGCAAGGTGATCGTCTACTTCTATCCCGCCGCCATGACGCCCGGTTGCACCAAGCAGGCCTGCGACTTCCGCGACAGCCTCGACTCCCTGCAGGCTGCGGGTTATGCCGTGCTCGGCATCTCGCCCGACAAGCCCGAGAAGCTGGCGAAGTTCCGCGACCGCGACGCCGTCACCTTCCCCCTGCTGTCGGACGTCTCGAAGGAGACGCTCGAGGCGTGGGGCGCGTTCGGCGAGAAGACGATGTACGGCAAGACGGTCATGGGCGTGATCCGCTCCACGTTCGTGCTCGACGAGCAGGGTGTGATCGAGGTAGCCCAGTACAACGTCAAGGCCACCGGCCACGTCGCCAAGCTGCGTCGCGACCTCGGACTCGACGCTGCCTGACCCCGCCTCCCGGCTGGTCGGGCTGCGGGCCGCGGCGGTCGAACGCGTCGCCGCCGCGCAAGCCGAACTCGCTGACGTCCTGGACTCGGCTTCCTCGACAACCGGTGACGACGAGCACGACCCCGAGGGCGCGACCATTGGCTTCGAGCGCGCCCAGGCCGCCTCGTTCGTCGAGCGAGCCGTGGCTCAATTAACCGAGGTCGACGCCGCGCTGGGCCGGGTAACCGAGGGGACGTACGGTAAGTGCGTTCGCTGCGGCCGCCCAATCAGCGACGCGCGGCTCGAAGCCCGGCCGGCGGCAGCATTGTGCATCGCCTGCGCCTGACGGTGGCAATACCCACGTAAGTAATCGGCAGCTGTAACACGTCGTGTTACAGCTGCCGACCTGAGCAAGCTTGCTCGCGCGCGGACCGTAGTCTGTGCCCCGGGGGGCCGTAGCCCAACTGGTAGCAGGCACACGGTTTAGGTCCGTGACAGTGGGGGTTCGAATCCCCCCGGCCCTACGTCAGGCGCCACGCGTGGCCGTCGACCTGCACCAGGTATCCGTCTGCGAATGGCAGTTGGAGCAGAGGACCCGGAGGTTCTCCAGCCTGTTGTCGGTCGGGTCGCCATTGATGTGATCGAGTTGCAGCGTGAGTGTGTCGCCCAGCCACTCGCTGATCCCACACAGCTCGCAGCAAGCGGGCTTCAGTCCGGCGGCGATGAGCCGGATGCGCAGCTTGCCGCTGCCGTACATCGAACCCTTGACCAGGATCTCCTCGAGCGGCCGGACCCGAGGACCCTGCGGAAACGACCGCCCCCGCGACCATGACTGTCCGCTGAAATGGCCTGCGTCGATCCCCAGCATCTGGATCTTCGCTTTGATGTAGCGGTGCATTCCACCGCTCGGCTTGTAGCCAAGGCGACGGAGCACCTCGGACACCGATCGGCTATCGCGGACGATGTCCCGGAGCTCGTCGTCGGTCCACGAACGGTCGGCGCTGATCCTGAGTTCCGATGTGGGGAGGTGCGAAGCTTTGATGTCGAGACGGACGATGTGCCGCCGAAGCTGTTCATAACGGCGGGCACACGGGATCAGCCCGAGCCGACCGCAGACTTCCTTGAGCGACGAGCACGCCTCGATTGCATCCCGCAGCTGATCATCAGTCCACGATCGGCGTGGCGGGGTGACCGTTAACGGAGGCTGCCCCTGACCGAGATGCAAGCCAAGGCGAGCCATGTCCTGCCGGAGGCTGCGATACGTCTCTCCGCCCACCCGTAGGTCGAGCCGACGGCACACCTCGCTCACACTCGAGCTGGTGAGTACGGCATCGCGGAGCTGGTCGTCGGTCCAGGGTCGTGGTCGCGGCATACTTCGATCGTTCCGCGACCCTCTGACAGAAAAGGATGTCATGACGCCCGATCTCATCATCGAGGGCGACTGTGCCGACGTCCTGCCCACGCTCGACGACGCAACCTTTCAGCTGATCTACATCGATCCGCCGTTCAATACCGGCAAGGTCCAGCAGCGGCGCACGATCACAACCGTTCGCGACGAGGACGGCGATCGGACGGGGTACGCCGGGCGCCGTTACAGGACCACCGAAACGTCCCGCCTCGGCTACCTCGACGTCCACGACGACTACCTCGGAATGCTGGAACCCCTGCTGCAGCAGGCAAAGCGGCTGCTTACGGCCAGTGGCACGCTGTACCTGCACATCGACTACCGGCAGGCACACGCGGTCAAGCTGTTGCTCGACCACATCTTCGGTACCGACGCGTTTCTCAACGAGTTGATTTGGGCCTACGACTTCGGTGGGCGGGCGCGCGACCGCTGGCCGGCCAAGCACGACACGATCTTCGTCTACGTCCGCACGCCGGGCGGGCACTTCTTCGACCAGGATGCCGTCGAACGAATCCCCTACCTTGCGCCGGGTCTCGTCGGGCCGGAGAAGGCGGCGCGCGGCAAGCTGCCCACCGATGTCTGGTGGCACACCATCGTGCCGACCAACGGCCGCGAGAAGACCGGTTACCCGAACCAGAAGCCCGAGGGCATCCTGCGCCGCATCGTCCAGGCGTCCTCGCGCGAGGGTGACAGAGTCCTCGACTTCTTCGCCGGCAGCGGGACGACCGGCGCCGTCGCTACGGAACTCGGCCGGCGGTTCGTCCTGGTCGACCGCAATCCGGAGGCCATCGAGATCATGCGCAAGCGACTGCCGAACGCCAAGGTCGAACAGGCCTAACCGGCCGACTCCTCCATCTCGTGCTGGCCGCGCAGGCCGTCGGCCGGAGTGTGCTCGATCGGCCCGGGCCCGGCCGGCACCGTCTGCCCCTCGGGCGCGCAGCGCAGGTCGTGCCCGACGGAGGACAGGCACTTGCCGTCGGACAGCCGCCACTTCCAGCCGTGCATCTGGCAGGTGAGGACGGCAGGGCCGCCGTCCTGGGCCGACACCGTGCCGAACCGCGACAGGTCGGCCTTCAGGTGCGGGCACCGGCGCTGCATCTCCCAGCCGTCCAACGTGATCGTCTCGGCCGCCTCGGACGCGTTCTGCTCGAGGAACCAACCCTCGGCGTAATTCAACCGCTCCTCGGACAGGCACTTGAAGAACACGTAGACGAACTCGTTGTACGGCCCGATGCGCTGCGCGGAGAACCGGCAGGACAGGAACAGCGAGTTGACCCAATCGATCTCGTGCTCGGCGATCAACTGTTCGACGTACGCGCGCCGGGTGCGGAAGCGATAGCGCACCTTCTCGTCGGCGTACGTCGACACCGTCCGCGCGACGAAGTCGATCAGGATGTCCACGTCACCACGGTCGGCGTCGTCGAGCGTCAGGCGGATGCCCCCGTTGATGCCGTCGGCGATGTGCGTCGATTCCTGCAGCAGCGGCGTGAACCAGTCCTGCAGCGCGGCGAGCACGTCGATCTCGGGGTGCGGCCAGGTGGCCTTGACCGCCTCGACCTCGGGCATCCGTCGGGCCTGCATCTCGCGCAGGTAGGCGGTCTTGGTCTCGTTCGACGCGTAGATAGTGGCCGGGTCGAACGGGTGCACGGTCGGGCAATCGGGTTCGTCAACAGTGGCGACCGTGCCGGGCAGCAGCAGCCGCCCCTCGGAGTGGCCCTTCGAATCAAGCCAGTCGAGGTAGACGGTCTGGTCCGGGAAGATGTTCGACTCGTCGCCGAAGATGTCGTTGAAGCCCCAGAGCTCTTCGTCGAGGAAGCATGGCGGGCCGGCCATCGGGAAGACGTAGGCGGCGTTCAGTTCCTCGATGTAGCGCAGCGTGCGGTCGAACTGGCGGTCGCGCTTGGTCTTGCCCAGTGCCTGCTTGGCCCGCGCGGGCAGCTCGTAGACCATCGGGAACCAGATGGCGCCGGAGAACTGGATCAAATACGCATCGACCGGTCCCAGCTCGCGAAAGGCTGCCAGGTCGGACGGGCGCGCGTCGTTCTGGTTCAGCACCCGGTACCGACCGTCCGACACCCAGAGTGAAGAGTCGCCGATCGGTCCGTCGGTCGGCGAGGTGAGCGCCTGGATCATGATGTCCAGGCCGTCGAGCGAGACGACGTCACCAGAGGCCGGTTTGACGAACGAACTGAAGCCGCAGTCGCGCAGCGCGTCCTCGAGCTCGGACGTCGGGTACTCGGGCAGCAGCACCGTCGTCTTCTTGCTGATGTGCTTGCGCAGGTGCTCGGGGTCGAAGTGGTCGCGATGCAGGTGGGACACGAACAGGTAGTCGGCCTGGCCGATCGCGTCCCAGTCGAGGCCGGAGTTGTCGGGGAACGGGAACCACGATCCGAAGTACGCCGGGTTCACCCACGGGTCGGTGACGATGCTGCCGTGAGCCGTCTCGATCAGGACGCTGGCGTGACCCAGACCGGTGATGCGCATGGCGCCCACGGTAGCCAGTGCTCTGTGACCTCGATGGGGAGTGCCACAATGACTTAGCCCTAACGATCAGCGTCCCGACAGGAGTGTGCCGTGGCCCTCAAGCCCGGAAGTGAGCAGCCCGACCTCTCCCTGCCCGACGACTACCAGCACGACCACCCGGACGAGCACCCGGAGCAGTGGGGCTGGCACGGCGAGTTCGGCCGCTGGACCCGGGTCGCCGGCTGGTTCGTCGCGATCATCCTGGTGTTGATGGCGACGTCGACGCACTACAACGAGCAGGGCACGCTATTCCTGGGGATCAGCGCGGCTCTCCTCGTCATCGCCCTCATAAGGGACCGGCAGACCCGCAAGAACGCGTGGCGGTCCAAGTAATCTGCCGTCATCCAGCAGCGTGCATCAGCTGCGCGCAGCCGCCTTCATGCGCTGCGCCTCACGCTTCTCGACGAACCGTGTCGCCTGGGCGTCCAACCCGTCCATGAACGTCGCGAGCTCGTCGCGCGCCTGCTGGCCGGCCGGACCGAAGTCGTCGCGGGTGAATATCTTCCAGTAGCGCAGCACCGGCGCGATGACCTCGTCGTGGTGCAGGCGCAGGTCGTAGATGCCGGCCTTGGCGATGGTGGCCGAGTTGCGCAGGTAGTTCGGCATCCCCTGCCCCGGCATCTGGAACCCGACGACCTCGTCACGGATCGCGCACATTGTGGCGTCGGGTTCGCGCTCGAGCGCCGCTGCCACCAGGTTGCGGTAGAAGACCATGTGCAGGTTCTCGTCGGTGGCGATGCGGGTCAGCAACTGCTCGGCCAGCGGGCAGCCGGTGGCTGCGCCGGTATTGCGGTGCGACACCCGGGTCGCAAGCTCCTGAAAAGACACGTACGCGACGGCCTGCAGCGCGGTTTTGTCGCCGGAGTCGTAGCCGGCGGTCATGTGCACCATGCGCAGGTTCTCGAGTTCGACCGGGTCGACGCCACGGGTGACGACGAGGTAGTCGCGTAGCGCGATGCCGTGCCGACCCTCTTCGGCCGTCCACCGGCCGACCCACTCGCCCCAAGCGCCGTCGCGGCTGAACCGGGTCGCGATCTCGCGGTGGTAGGAGGGCAGGTTGTCCTCGGTCAGCAGGTTGACGATCATCGCCGTCTGGGCCACCGGGTCGAGCGGGGAATCCGCCGGCGACCAGTCCTCGCCGCCCAGGAAGGCGAAGTCACGCCCACGCGACCACGGCACGTAGTCGTGCGGATGCCAGGACTTGGCCACCTTGATGTGGCGCTCGAGATTCTCGGCGACGACAGGCTCGAGGTCATGCAGCAGTCGGGCCTGGACGCCCTCGTCGGTGTCGGCAGGTGCAAGAACGGACATACAACCTACGTTACCGTAGGTTTGCTGTTCCCGGCTCGTAACAGTCACCTGGCTTCGCTCCCCCTTACCCTCGGCGCATGCCTCCCCGCCGACGCACCCGACGCCTGTGGTTGGCCGCTGTGGCCTTCGTGGTGGCGGCCGGCGTGACGTTTGGGTTGGTGTGGTTCCAGCCCTGGAAGCTGTTCATCGACCACCGGGTGGACGAACAGCTGCCGCAGGTCGCAATCGAGTCCCCCGCCGCCGTGGACTCGACGGTGGCCCCGAGCCCGAGCGTTACCGCACCCTCGTCACCCTCGGCGTCGTCTCGCCCAACCGCAGCCCTGCTCTCGCGCGGCACGCTGATCAGCCACGAGCACCCGACGTCCGGAACGGTCAGCGTGGTACGCCAGCCCGACGGCAGCCGCGTGCTCGCCATCGCGAACCTCGACACGAGCGACGGGCCCGACGTGCACGTCTGGCTCACCGACGCGCCGGTGTTGAAGGGCGACAAGGGCTGGCACGTGTTCGACGACGGGCAGCACATCAGCCTGGGCACCCTCAAGGCCAACCTCGGCAACCAGGTCTACCGGATCCCCAAGGGCGCCGACCTCACGCGGCTGACGAGCGTGTCGATCTGGTGCGAGCGCTTCGACGTGTCCTTCGGCGCCGCGCAGCTGAAGCCAGCGGCCTAACGCCCGTCGAGCAGCGGCTGGGTGGGGTCCCACACCGTGCCGTCCGCAGCATCGCGCCGCCGACGGGCGATGCCGGACAGCGCCTCGAGCACCACCCGGTTGGCCAGGAACGACGTGATCTCGGCGTGGTCGTAGGGCGGTGACACCTCGACCACATCAACACCGACCACCGGTAATTCGTAGGCGATGCGGCGCACCGAGTCGAGCAGCTCGCGCGCGGTGAGGCCACCCGGTTCGGGCGTCCCGGTGCCCGGCGCATGGCCGGGATCGCACACGTCGATGTCCACGGACAGGAACACCCCGTCGCACTCGTCGGTGGCAATGGCGAAGGCCTCGGTGAGGCACTCCCCCAGGCCACGGGCGGTTATCTCCGTCATCTCGTACGAGCGCATGTGCTGCTGGGCCATCCACGACAGCGTGTCGGGGTCGGGCCAGTAGCCGCGCAACCCGATCTGCAGGAATCGATCGCCGCGCACCGCGCCGGACTCGATGAGCCGGCGCATCGGCTGCCCGTGCCCGATCAGCGAGCCGAACTCGATGTCGCCGGTGTCGGCGTGCGCGTCGAAGTGGATCATCGACACCCGCCCGTGGCCGACGTGCTGCGCTACGCCAGCGGCGTCGGGCCAGGCGATGGTGTGGTCGCCGCCGAGGATCAGCGGGATCGCACCCGTGGAAGCGACGGCCGACACGGCCTCCTGCAGGTCGCGTACCGAGCGCTCGGCGTCGCCGGAGTACATCATCACGTCGCCGGCGTCGAGCACCCGCAGGTCGCGCAGGGCGTCGACGCGCATCGCCAAGGAGGGACGCGAGCCGTCGTGCGAGAGGTAGCAGGTCTGGCGGATGTACTGCGGCCCGAACCGGGTGCCCGAGCGGTGCGAGGTACCGCCGTCGAAGGGCGCTCCGAGGATGACGACGTCGGCGCCGGCATACGTCGAGGCGTCAGCCCAGTCGCAGGGGTCGACGCCCAGGAAGGTGATGTCCGGTCCGAACTGCGCCCCGAACCTAGGCATCAGACGTCATGAGTCGAAACCCATCCCCAACCGGTCGAGCGTGCGCAGCCACGGCCCGCGACGCCCCTCGTTGCGGTCGGCGCGCGCCAGCTCGTGGCGGGTCAGGTTGATGCCCGCCCAGCGCAGCGGTTCGGGAGGGAAGGGCCACGGGCGCGACCGTATCGCCTGCAGCCGCAGCGCCTCGGAATCCCGTCCGTCGAGCAGGTCGAGTGCGACCTGCGCCCCGAACCGCGTCGCACCCACGCCCAGCCCGGTGTAGCCGACGCTGTAAGCGACCCGGCCCGACAGCGCCGTGCGCTGGAAGGCGAAGAACCGCGTCGACGTGTCGATGGCGCCGCCCCAGCGGTGTGTGAACCGCAACCCGTCGAGCTGCGGGAACGTCTCGAAGAACTGGCGCGCCAGCAGCTCGAAGGTGGCCGGGCGCTCGTCGAGTTCCGGGCGCAGGCCGTTGCCCCAGTGGTAGATCGCGTCGTAGCCGCCCCACAGGATCCGGTTGTCGGCGGTGAGCCGGTAGTAGTGGAACTGGTTGCTGACGTCGCCGATACCCTGCCGGTGCCGCCAACCCACGCTCTCGAGATGGGCCGGCGACAGCGGCTCGGTGACGAGGACATAGTCGTAGACGGGCACGGTGTACGCACGCGCGCGCCGCAGCACGCCCGGGAACGCGCTCGTGCCCAGCACCGCCCGCGCGCTGTAGACGGAGCCGTGCTCGGTGCCGAGCCGGACGCCCGGTCCTTCGCGCCGAACCGACTGCACCGGGGTGTTCTCCGCGATCCGCACGCCGAGCGACAGGCACGCCGCCCGCAAGCCCCACGCGAGCCGGGCCGGGTCGACGAGCGCGGTCCGGTCACGGTGCCATGCCGCAGCGACGTAGGTAGGTGAGGCCACCTCGGCGCGCACGGCGTCGAGGTCGAGGAACTCGGCGTCGTGGCCGAACGCCCTCGCCTGTTCGACGCCCTCATGCAGCCAGGGGATCTGATGCTCCGAGGTCGCGACCTCGAGCTCACCGGTGCGTGCGAAGTCGCAGTCGATGCCGTGCCGCGACAGCGTCTTCTCCAGGGCGTCGAGGTTGTCGGCGCCGAGGCGCTCGAGAGTCGCCATCTCGTCAGGGAAGCGACTGAGCCCGTTGTCCAGCCCGTGCGTCAGGCTGGCCGCGCAGAACCCGCCGTTGCGCCCGGACGCCGCCCACCCGCAGGTGCGGGCCTCGAGCAGCAGGACGTCGCGCGACGGGTCGGCCTCCTTGGCCAGCAGCGCCGTCCAGAGCCCGGTGTAGCCACCGCCGACAACGGTGAGGTCGGCCCGCGTCGGGCCGGCCAACGGGGCGGCCGGTTCGGGAGCCGAAGGCGAATCGAGCCAGAACGACGACGGTGTCGAATCGGCCAACGAGGGATGCATCTGCTCAGGCCCGCTTCCTGCTGTTCACTGCGACGGCCACGGCGACGAGCACCCCGAGGGCGAAGATGAGGGTACCCCTGACGTTGACCTGCGGCGGCACACTGCCCCCGGTGCGCTGCGCGGCGCCGTACACCCACAGCGCGGCCGGGGTGCGTTGCCGGTCAGCAGGTTGGAGGTGCCGATGAAACCGGCGACGAACCGGGTCCGCGGCCGGTTGACCAGCGCCCGCGCCAGCGCGACGCGCTGCTGCTGTCCGCCGGAGAGCTCCTTCGGCCGGCGATCGGCCTTGCCGTCGAGCTGCACCAGAGTCCTGCTCGTCATTGCCGGCCTCACCTGCCGGCCGGATCCACCGTCGACGCGGACATCGGTTCGGCCAGCCTGCTCAGCTCGGTGTCACGGTGTCGCTTGCCCATGGCCCAGAACGCCACGGCGATGACAGTGAAGAGCACGAGCGGCACGGCCTCGGTGAACAGGTACACCCACTTCTCGGAGGGCTTCCAGTCATCGGGCCGGTAGTCGCTGCCGAACCACTCGTCGCCGAGCCCGGGGAACAACACCTCGACGGTGCTGAAGAGCACGAACGCAACCGACAGGATCGTCATCAGCGGCAGCAGCGGCGCCCGGTACGAGTCGTCCTCGGGGCGCTGGCCGCGCAGTTTCCAGGCCGCCGGGAAGATCCCGAGGTAGGAGATCAACGTGGTCGAGATCGCCAGCGCCAGCGCGACATTAAAGAACTTGGCCGCGTTACCGCTGGTGATGTAGAGCGTGGCGACGAAGATCGCGGTCGAAACGATGCCCGACAGCACGTTGACGCGCAGCGGCGTGCCGAAGCGGGCCGAGAAGCCGCCGAGGTACTTAGGGCCTGCGCCGTCGTAGCAGGACACCGCCAGGGTGCGGTCGGAACCCATGATCCAGGTCAGTCCCGAGGTGAAGGCGACGATGGCGATCAGGACCGCCATGGCCCACCCCAGAACGGTGCCGGTGGTGCTCAGGTGCGAGGTGACCTGGCCGTCGGCGGCCGGGGTGAGGTGGCCGCCGAAGACGGTAAGCGTCTGCTTGATCGCGTCGGGGAAACCGGCCAGCCCGGTGGCCTGACCGACGGGCAGCACCAGCAGGATGCCGAGCACGGGCAGGCCGTAGAGGAGTCCGGTGGCGAGCACGGATTTGGCGATGCCGGCCGGCACGTCTTCCTTCGCGTCCTCCATCTCCTCCCCAGCCGCCGAGGGCAATTCGAAACCGACCAGGCTGAACAGGATCAGCGGCACGAGCAGCACGAAGCTCTCGTAGGTGGGCTTGAAGCCGCCGGCGCTGATGCCGTGGAAGCCGTGCTTCGCCCCGTACACCGCGACGACGATGGTGAAGAAGCCGAGCAGCAGGAACCTGGCGTAGGCGCCGATCGTGGCCACCCATTTGCCGACCCGGAACGACAGCACCGCGAACAGCACGCCGAGCCAGATGAACGGGATGCCGATTGCCAGGTAGGCGGCCTTGCCGTAGTCGTTGCCGCCGTGGAAAAAAACGATGAAGCCGCCGATGGCGGTGCCGACCAGTGTGCCGCCCATCCACACCGGGTTTGTGACCCAGTAGAAGAAGTTGTTGACCGCACCGGCCAGGTGTCCGAAGGCCATCGTACCCAAACGTATGGTCCGCCTTCGTCGGTGAACGACGCGCCCAGTTCGGCCAGCAACATCGCCGACGGGACGGCGAAGAACACGACGCAGACGATCAGCCAGGTGAAGCCGGCGCCGCCTTGGGTGGCCAGCGTGCCGAGACCGTCGATACCGACCAATGTGCAGACGAGGAAGAAGAAGATGTCCGAGCGGCCGAAGTGTTTCTGCAGCTTGGCCTTCTCGGCGGCCACGTCCGGGGCGACGACCGTTGCACTGGCGGTACTGGACGCTTGATCGGCAATCGCCATGTCTCTCCTCGATGGGCTCGGCTGACCGCAGTACTCTCGTCCGCCACTGTTACCAGCGGATTACTTCATCAACACGGGGTTTGTACTACGGATTCGCTTGTCAAACCAGACCTTGACCCGGCAAAATCGTCGTCATGAGCCGATCCTCGTCGCGTGGAGGGCTCGACGACGTCAGCATGGCGATCATCAAGGAGTTGCAACAGGACGGGCGCCGGGCCTACGCCACCATCGGCAAAGCCGTGGGACTGTCCGAGGCCGCGGTGCGCCAGCGAGTGCAGAAGCTCATCGACACCGGAGTCATGCAAATCGTGGCCGTCACCGATCCTATGCAGCTCGGTTTCGCCACCCAGGCGATGATCGCGGTCTCGGTCACCGGTGACGTCGAGAAGGTGGCCAAGGAGCTCGAGAGCGTCGACGAAGTCGACTACATCGTCGTCACTGCCGGCTCGTTCGACCTGCTCGTTGAGGTCGTCGTCGAGGACGACGCGCACCTGCTCAGCCTCGTCAACGGACGGATCCGCGCCATCGAGGGCGTCACCCGCACCGAGTCGTTCCTTTACCTCAAGCTCGTCAAGCAGACCTACAACTGGGGCGCCCACTGATGGACGCCGACGCTGCTACAACTGTCAGGAGCAAGAAATGACCACCACCCCCGTCGAGCCGACTGTCAACGAGCATGGTGCCCAGCCTTTCGACGCCGACGGCTTGTCGGCCAAGGCGCGCGAGCACCTGTGGATGCATTTCACCCGGATGTCGTCCTACGCCCAGGCGCCGGTGCCGACGATCGTGCGCGGCGAGGGGGCCCGTATCTACGACGTCGCAGGTCGCGAATACCTGGACGGCCTGGCCGGGCTGTTCGTGGTGCAGGCCGGGCACGGACGAGAGGAGCTCGCCCGCGCGGCGTACGACCAGGCCAAGGAACTCGCGTTCTTCCCGTTGTGGTCCTACGCGCACCCGCCGGCGATCGAGCTGGCCGACCGCCTCGCCTCCTACGCCCCGGGCGATCTCAACAAGGTCTTCTTCACCACCGGTGGTGGCGAGGCCGTCGAGACGGCCTGGAAGCTGGCAAAGCAGTACTTCAAGCTCGTGGGCAAGCCGATGAAGCACAAGGTGATCAGCCGTGCGGTGGCCTACCACGGCACCCCGCAGGGCGCGCTGTCGATCACCGGCATCCCGGACGCGAAGAAGTACTTCGAACCGCTGGTCCCGGGCGCGCACAAGGTGCCCAACACCAACTTCTACCGCGCACCCGAGCACAGTGACGACCTCGAGGCGTTCGGCCGCTGGGCCGCCGATCAGATCGACTTCGCCATCGAGATGGAGGGCCCGGACACCGTCGCGGCCGTCTTCCTCGAGCCCGTGCAGAACTCCGGCGGCTGCTTCACCCCGCCGCCCGGTTACTTCCAGCGCGTGCGTGAAATCTGCGACAAGCACGACGTGCTGCTCGTGTCCGACGAGGTCATCTGTGCGTTCGGCCGGCTCGGCACCATGTTCGGTTGCGACAAGTTCGGCTACATCCCCGACATGATCACCTGCGCCAAGGGCCTCACCAGCGGGTACTCGCCGATCGGCGCCTGCATCGTCAGCGACCGGATCGCCGCGCCGTTCTGGCAGGGCGACCAGTCCTTCCCGCACGGCTACACCTTCGGCGGCCACCCGGTCTCGGCCGCGGTCGCGATGGCCAACCTGGACATCTTCGAACGCGAGGGAATCACCCAGCACGTGCTGCAGAACGAGGGCGCATTCCGTTCGACGCTGGAGAAGCTGCTCGACCTGCCCATCGTCGGCGACGTCCGCGGCGACGGTTACTTCTACGGCATCGAGCTCGTCAAGGACAAGGTCACGAAGGAGACCTTCGACGACGACGAGGCCGAGCGGCTACTGCGCGGGTTCATGTCCAAAGCGCTGTTCGACGCCGGGTTGTACTGCCGCGCCGACGATCGGGGCGACCCGGTCATCCAGCTCTCGCCGCCGCTGATCGTCGGTCAGCCCGAATTCGATGAGATCGAGGGGATTTTGCGATCGGTGCTCACGCAGGCTTGGTCGCGCCTTTAGTCTGCCAAGATCACCTCTGCCACCCGAGGAGTTTCACTTTGACCACCGCATCAGCAGTGAACTCCACGGACACCCGGGCCCAGAAGGGGTTGAAGACCGGCGCGCTGGGTCTCGCCTCCAGCGTCGTCATCGGGGTGGCCTCGACCGCGCCGGCCTACAGCCTGGCGGCAACGCTCGGCTTCATCGTCTTCTTCGTAGGCATCCAGTCACCGATCGTGGTGGTTCTGGCGTTCGTGCCGATGCTGTTCACCGCCATCGGTTACCAGGAACTGAACAAGGCCGACCCGGACTGCGGCACCACGTTCACCTGGGCTACTCGGGCATTCGGGCCGAAGACCGGGTGGCTCGGCGGGTGGGGCATCATCGCTGCCGACATCCTGGTGATGGCCTCACTGGCACAGGTGGCCGGGCAGTACGTGTTCCTGCTGTTTAACGCCGACGGCATCGGCAGCGACCCGACCAGCGGCTGGGTACTGCTCGTCGGCATCGGTTGGATCGTCGTGATGACCGCTATCTGCTACGTCGGGGTCGAGCTGTCGGCCTGGCTGCAGAAGATCTTCCTGGTCCTCGAGATCATCGTGCTGATCATCTTCGCGGTCACCGCGCTGTACAAGGTCAGCAACGGCACGGCCGGCCCGCAGGCCATCGACGTCTCGTGGTCGTGGTTCAACCCCCTCAACATCGACTCGTTCTCCGCCTTCGTGCGCGGCATCATCCTGATGCTGTTCATCTACTGGGGCTGGGACAGCGCGGTTGCCGTCAACGAGGAGACCGCCGATCCGGCCAAGACGCCGGGTCGTGCCGCGGTGATCTCGACGGTGCTGCTGCTCGTCACCTACGCCTTGCTGACCGTGTCCTCCCAGGCGTTCGCCGGCATCGGCGACAAGGGCATCGGGCTGAACAACAGCGACAACTCCTCCGACATCTTCGGGGCGCTCGGCCATGCCGTGTTCGGCGCCGGCAATTACGGCTCGATCATGACGCACCTGCTGCTGTTCCTGGTGCTGACCTCGGCCGCGGCCTCGACCCAGACCACCATCCTGCCGACGGCGCGCACGTCACTGTCGATGGCCGTCTACCGGGCTATGCCCAAGGCGTTCGCCAAGGTGCACCGGAAGTACCTCACGCCCACGGTGTCGACGCTCGCTTTCGGCGGGGTGTCGATCGCGCTCTACGCGATGCTGAACTACACCAGCAACGCCGCAAGCGTGATCTCCGACTGCGTGACGTCCCTGGGTATGATGATCGCGTTCTACTACGGCCTGACCGGGTTCGCGTGCGCGTGGTACTACCGGCACAACCTGACCACCAGCCCGCGCAACTTTGTCTTCCAGGGCCTATTGCCCTTCCTGGGCGGGCTGATTCTGTTTGGCGCCCTGTGCTGGACGCTGCACGACGCCTGGCTCGCGCCCAGCGACGTCAGCTCCAGCTTCACCGGCTGGCAGATGGGCTTCTCGCCGCACTGGCACATCGGCTCGGTGTTCCTGATCGGCGTCGGCACGTTCTTGATCGGCATCATCCTGATGTTCGTGTGGCAGGCGGTGTCGCCGGCGTTCTTCCGCGGCGAGACGCTCAACGCCGACACCCCGACGATGGTGCCGGACGTCGCCGAACTGTCGAGCGCCACGAAGTCGCTTTGACGGCCGCAAGCAGGTGAGCGCGCGGGTCGCGATCGTCGGCGCGGGCATCTCGGGTGCCGCGTGCGCCAACGTACTCGCGGCGTCCGGCATATCGGTCGGCGTGCTTGACCGCGGCCGCGCACCCGGCGGCCGCATGGCCTCGCCGACCGTGCACGGCCGGCGCGTCGACCTGGGCGCGGCGTACTTCACCGTCAAGGACCCGGACTTCGCCGGGCTCGTCGACGCCTGGGCGCAGCGGGGTTTGGCCCGGGAGTGGACCGACACCTTCGACGCCTACGGACTGGACGGGCACAGCGCCAAGTCCGGACCAGCGCGCTGGGCCGCGTCCGACGGGCTTCGCTCGCTGGTGCGCGACCTGCTGCCGGCGGCCGAGCTGTCGCACGAGGTTGTCGATCTCGCCGACCTCGACCACGACGCGGTCGTGCTGGCCATGCCGGACCCGCAGGCCGCGCGGATGCTGCCGGCCGATGCGATCGAGTGGGTGACCTACGAACCGGTGATCGCGGTGGCCCTCGGTTACGAACGGCGGGAGTGGTCGTTCGACGCGGCCTTCGTCAACGACGACCCGGACCTCACGCTGATCGCCGACGACGGTTCACGGCGCGGCGACGGCGCGGCGGTCCTCGTCGCACACACCACGTCCGAGCTGGCGAGCCAACATCTGGCCGACCCGTCCGGGGTCGGGCAAACGGTGGCCGATGCCGTGACGCGTCTGCTCGGGCTGGTTGTGCCGTCGCAGTGGACGTACGCCCACCGCTGGACGTTCGCCAAGCCCGCCGGCACCCACGGCGGCGCCCCGTATGGCCTCGTGGACGGCGGCCTGATCGAGGGCAACCGTCTGATCGGGTTGTGCAACGACTCGTGGTGCCCGGAGGGCTCGCCACGCGTCGAGTCGGCATGGCTGTCCGGCCGACGGCTCGGCATCGAGCTGGCGAACCGCCTGACCTGACGGTTACCGAGCGGGCAGGTTCGCGACGCCGCCCCAGACGGCCTTCGCCCCGGAGTCCCCGATCCGGTAGAGCATGATCGTCATCCCGACTGCCACGGCGATCGACAGCACGCTGAGCAGGACCGTCACCCACACCGGGGCCGCCTCACGGGCCTCGGTGGCCTCCGGGCGAACGAGAGTGGCCGTCGACCCACCGCCCGGGCTCGGCTCCCCCGCCTGCGCGCCGGCCCGCTCGGGCCGCGACCGCCAGACGAGCTCGCGACGCCGGTCCACCCACCAAACAACGGCGGCCAGGACGAACAACCCGGCTGCCCACGGCAGCAGCTGGTCCCCGAGGTCGGCGTGCCGCTCGATCGCCTTGCTGCGCGGCAGCCGGTCCTCGAGCCATTCGCCCGCATGCGTGGTCACCGGCACGAGGGCCAGCCCAACGAGGGCCAGCAGCGGCGTGAGCAACCCGAAACGGCGACGGGCGGCGGGCCACAGCACGCCCAGGACAAGCATGATCGCCGCCAGCGGCAACAACACCACTACGGCGTGGACGAGCAGGACGTGGGCGGGCAGGCCGCCGATCTTCACGGGCACGGTGATGGAACGCAGCGGGACGCTGCGCGGTTCAACACCGCGGCAGCGTCGGCAGCGTTGGCAGCACTAGGGTTCGGCGCGTGACCGACTTTTCCGGCGCCGGCGCCGCTGCCCGCGCCAATCGTGCCCTCGATCCGCTGCACGCGATGATCTACTTCGCGCCCGAGGCCGACGAGGAGTTCGAACGCGTAGGGCTACGACGCGGCCGGATGGCCTACTTCGCCGGCCGGGCGGCGCCGATGGGCCGGGTCGGTGCGGGCGTCGTCACCGCGACGTTCTACAACTTCCATCCCAGCCTGGTGGCTCACAACATCCCACGGGCCTGGGAGCAGGCGTCGGTCAAGGACATCCTGGCCGCACGTCTCACTGCTGCCGACCGGGCGCTGCGCCGCCTGCTCGGCGACGCGGTGGACTCGGCCGAGCTCGCGGAGCTGGCCGAGTTGGCCCGCATCGCGACGCATGAGCTGCCGGCGCACGGCCGGGCGCTGTTCGCCGCGCACGCCGAGCTGCCGTGGCCCGACGCCCCGCACCTCGTGCTGTGGCACGCCATCACCCTGCTGCGCGAGTTCCGTGGCGACGGGCACGTCGCCGCCCTGCTCGATGGCGAGCTGTCCGGGCTCGAGGCTCTGATCACGCACTGCGCCACTGGTTACGGCTTCACCGAGGCCGCGGCCAAGGCCACCCGCGGCTGGTCGGACGACGAGTGGGCCGCCGGCGTCGAAGCGCTGCGCACCCGTGGCATCCTCGACAGCGACGGGCTCACCGCCGGCGGTGTTGCGCTGCGAGATGCGATCGAGCGAGCCACCGATCGGCTCTCCGCCGCACCCTGGAGCACGCTGGGTCCCGACCGGGTGGCGCGCGCCGTCGAGCTGGGCCGCGGCTTCACCACGCAGATCGCGGCCAACGGAGCCTGGCCCAAGGGCGTATTCGCCGCTCGCTGACGTGTCAGTGCGCCGGGTGACCCAACCCGGCCCGGATGTGGTCGAAGATCAGGTTCGTCTCGGTCAGCGCGACGTCGGCGTTGCCGCTGAGGTTGATGACGACGAAGTCCCGCAGGTTCTCGGTGCTGGTCGCCGCGATGTGGACGTAGAAGTCGTCGGCGCCACCGAGGAAGAACACGTTGAGCACCTCGGGCAATTCTGCGATCCGTGCCATGAAGTCGGGGATGTGCCCACGGGCGTGCGACTGCAGCCGCACCGAGATCATGGCCTGGATCGGGCGGCCGAGCGCGGCGGGATCGACGTCGGCGTGGTAGCCGCGGATCACGCCACGCTCGCGGAGCGCGCGCACCCGGCCGAGGCAGGTCGACGGTGCGACACCGGCTCGCTGGGCGAGCGCGTTGTTCGGCATCCGGGCGTCGGCAGCAAGTGCGCGCAGCAGCGTGCGGTCGACATCGTCGAGTGCCGGGCGAACGATGTTCGGAGCCGAGGCGGAATCGACCCGTGTTCCTGAACGATCGGATGCCATTCCGGTAACGTACAGAATCTTGTTCACGTCCGTAGCGCCCTGCGCGGCGTTCCTTCATTCTGATGACATGAAGGTCGGTATCCCTCGCGAGGTCAAGAACAACGAATTCCGGGTCGCCATTACCCCGGCCGGCGTGAACGAGCTGGTCCGCCACGGCCACCAGGTCGTCATCGAGGCCGAGGCCGGCGTGGGGTCGTCGATTCCCGACGACGCCTTCGTCGATGCCGGCGCGCAGATCCTGCCCACCGCCGACGACGTGTGGGGTTCCGCCGACATAGTGCTCAAGGTCAAGGAGCCCATCGCCGAGGAGTACCACCGGATGCGGAAGGACCAGGTTCTCTTCACCTACCTGCACCTCGCCGCCGACAAGGCTTGCACCGATGCACTGCTGACTGCCGGAACCACCGGCATCGCCTATGAGACGGTTCAGCTCCCCGACGGCTCGCTGCCGTTGCTGGCCCCGATGTCCGAGGTCGCCGGTCGGCTCGCACCGCAGGTCGGGTCGTATCACCTCATGCGGCAGGGCGGCGGACGCGGCACGCTCATGGGCGGCGTCCCCGGCGTGTACGCGGCCAAGGTCGTCGTCATCGGCGCCGGCGTCTCGGGCATCAACGCCGCCGCGATCGCGCTCGGCATGCAGGCCGAGGTGCTGCTGCTCGACAAGAACGTCGCTCGGCTGCGTCAGGTCGACGCCATCTACCAGGGCCACTGCCAGACGGTTGCGTCCAACGCCTACGAGGTCGAGAAGGCCGTTCTCGACGCCGATCTCGTCATCGGCGCCGTCCTGATACCGGGCGCGAAGGCCCCGACGTTGATCAGCAACGAACTGGTGTCGCGGATGAAGCCAGGCTCGGTGCTCGTCGATATCTCCATCGACCAGGGCGGTTGCTTCGAGGACTCGCGGCCGACCACCCACGCCGAGCCCACCTACCCGGTGCACAACTCGGTCTTCTACTGCGTCGCCAACATGCCCGGCGCTGTGCCCCATACCTCGACGTATGCACTCACCAACGTCACGCTCCCTTACGCCGTAGAGCTCGCCGACCGCGGCTGGCGCGACGCGCTGCGTCACGACGCCGCGCTCGCTGGCGGCCTGAACACCCACGAGGGTCAGCTCACGAACGCACCCGTCGGCGAGGCGCACGGCTACGATTCGGTCGCGGTGGCCGAAGTCTTGGCATAGTCGTGACCAGCTACCGCGACGTCTCGCTCTGGTTCGACCAACTCGCCGAACCGCTCGTCCCGCGCGCCCCGCTGTCGGGCGATCTCGACGTCGACGTGGCGATCATCGGGGCCGGCTTCACCGGGCTGTGGACGGCGTACTACCTGCAGCAGCTCGACCCCGACCTGCGCGTCGTCGTGCTCGAGAAGGAGATCGCCGGGTTCGGTGCGTCGGGGCGCAACGGCGGGTGGTGCTCGGCGCTGTATCCCGTGCCGATCGAGAACCTGGTCCGCGAGGCCGGCCGGGAGGCGGCGCTCGCCCAGTACGCGGCGATGCGCGGCGCCGTCACCGAGGTCGAACAGGTGGCCGTCCGCGAGGGCATCGACGCCGACGTCGCCCGCGGCGGCACCGTCGTGCTTGCCCGCTCCGCGGCCCAGCTCGAGCGCGCCCGCGCCGAGCACGCCGAAGCCGTCGAGTTCGGCCTGGACGGCGACCTGCTCGATGCCGAGCAGGCCCGCAAGCGCCTCAACGCCACCGACGTCTGCGGCGGCACGTACACACCGCACTGTGCCGTCGTCCAACCCGCCAAGTACGTCCGTGCGCTCGCGGCACTGGTTGAGCAGCGCGGCGCGCGCGTCTTCGAGCTGACGCCGGTCACAGGCGTTGAGGCGCACGCCGTGCACACCGCAGGCGGGACCGTCCGCGCCGGCACCGTTGTACGCGCGACCGAGGGCTACACCTCGCAGCTGCCTGGTCATCGACGCATGGTGGCGCCCGTCTACTCGCTGGTCGTCGCGACCGAGCCCTTATCGGACGCCTTCTGGAACGAGATCGGCCTCGCCGAGCGCGAGACGTTCAGCGACTACCGGCACCTGATCATCTACGGCCAGCGCAGCGCCGACGGCCGGCTCGTCTTCGGCGGTCGCGGCGCGCCGTACCACCTTGGGTCACGCATCAAACCGGACTACGACCGGGTGCCCAAGGTCTTCGATGCGCTCGAGCAGACCCTGCACGAGCTGTTCCCGGCCACCCGCTCCGCGCGCATCAGCCACCGGTGGGGCGGTCCCCTGGGCATCGCCCGCGATTGGCACGCCTCCGTCGGGCTCGACCGGGCGACCGGGTTGGCGTGGGCCGGCGGATACGTCGGCGACGGCGTCTCGACGACGAATCTCGCTGGCCGCACCCTGGCCGACCTCATCACCGGGCGCACGTCGGAGCTCACTACTCTGCCGTGGGTGGGCCACCGCTCGCGCAGCTGGGAACCTGAACCGCTGCGTTGGGTCGGCGCCAACCTCGGACTGTCGGCGATGACCTGGGCCGACAGCGCCGAGCAGCGCAGTGGCCGGCCGTCGCAGCTCGCGTCGACAGTGAACCGGCTCATCGGCCGCTGATTATTCGACACATTCTGAATCCAGCGTCAAGAACACTGTTCACCAGGGCCGCTCGGGTGGCAGACTTCGCCTGTGCCCATTCAGTTGGATCAGGTCAAGGCGATCGACACGCACGTGCACGTCGAGGCCGACGATCACGGGGAGGGCGTGGACTAGTTCGACAGCGCGTCGAACGGGTTGTGGGTGCCGAACCGCCGCTGGTGATAGGTCAACGGAGGCAGGTCGAGATGGCCCGCGGCGACGATATTGCCCAGGGCCAACGTGTGATCACCGCCTCGGACCAGCCGCTCGACATCGCAGGCCAGCCAGCCGACGCAGTCGCGCACCCGCGGCAGGCCCGCGTCGAGATCCCACTCAACGCCGGCGAACTTGTCGGCGCCCTTACGAGCGAACGCGGTGGCGACCTCGCTCTGCCCGCTGCTGAGCACGTTGACGCCGAAGCGCCGGGTGCGCCGGATGAGCTTGAGCAGGTCCGAGGAGCGATCGAGCGAGACGCACACCATGGGCGGGTCGAGCGACAGCGACGAGAACGCGCTCACCGTGGTGCCGTGCGGCCGTTCGCCGTCCAGGCCGGTGACCACCGCAACCGGGGTGGCCACCGCACCCATGACCGCGCGAAAGGCGTCCGAGTTCAGCTCGGCGACGACCTCACCCCGGCCGGCCGAGCTGGTCACGAGCTCACCCCCGGCTTGGGTAGCACCGGGCCCTCGTAGGCACGGAACTCGGCGATCAGGCCGTCGTCGTTCGGGTCGTAGACGCCGATTCCGGCGTGCGGCGGCACGCGCCACGAGATGAACTCGAGCGCGGCAGTCCTCCCGTCGTCGGTGGACGTCACGTACTGCAGCGGGACGCCGCCGGTCTTGGCGAACCGATCGGCGAACTGGCCGCGTACGTCATCGCCCTCGAGATATACGCCGTTCGGGACACGAACGCGGAACTCTGGGGCCAGCGTCGCCACGATCCCCGGCCCGTCGGCGGTGCTCAGCGCCGAGTGGTAGGCGACGAGGGTCGGGTGCAGGTCGAGATGCGGCTCCGGACGCTGGACCGGCGGACGCACCCGCTCGGACCCTGGCCCGCCGATGAAGGTCTTGTTGTAGTACACCCGAGCTACCTTCTCAGACCCCGAGTCGTCCCATACGACAGCTACCGGAACCCGCTTCCCGCCCGGCTCGCGCGGCGTGTAGCACAGCTCGTTCACGGTGCGCGGGCCAGCCGTGATCGTCTTGACCAGCTCCAGGTCGGACCATTGCTCGTGCTGCGGACAGACGGGCGACGTGGCGGCGACATCGGCGGGCAGCGCGGGCCCGGTGAACGGGTCGTCCACCCAGGCGCGGGTGGCGAAGCGGTCGGCAAGCTCATCGATCAAGGTCATGGCCACCAGCTCAGAAGACGTCATATTGTTACTGCACCGTCGTGCATACTCTGTCACCCATCGGCTGCTCATCGGCTGAAGGGGGACGCGTGAAATTCTCGCTGCTCAACGCGGTACGAAACCACCCCGACCGCGCCTATCCCCTTGCCGAGGTCCTGCAGATTGCCGTTGGCGTGCGCGTGCGTGAACTGCTCGTCCACCAGCTCGCGCAGGCGCGCGTCGTCGGCCTCGGAGATGGCCCGGCAGCGGGCGACCTCGAGGTCGCGCAGCTGTTGTTCGTCGGTCTCGCTCGCCGTCGCCGGCTCCGTTCCGTCGGGCACTTGCGCCATTATCTGCGCGCCCGTCACGGTAGCGCGCCGCGCGATCGCCGCATTGGGCACACTCGTGTCCGTGACCGAGGAGCTGACGCCCCGCCCGTCGTTGACGAGCATCGCGTACGCCCGGCTCAAGGACGCGATCGTCACGTGCGCGCTGCCGCCGGGCACCCGCATCACCGAGCGTGCGCTGGCCCGCGACCTGGATCTCGGACTCACCCCGGTCCGCGAGGGCCTGGGCCGTCTGGCCAACGAGGGTCTGGTGATCACCCTGCCGCGGCGCGGGTACCTCGTCACCCCGCTGACCGAGCACGGCGTCGACGAGCTGTTCCAGGTCTGGCGGCACGTGTGCGGTGCGGTCGCCGAACTCGCCGTCATCAACGGCACCGACGAGCAGCTCGAGCACGTCATCGCGGTCATCGAGACCTCGCTCGAGCGCGAGATCGGATCCGCGGTCGACAACCGACAGGGTGAGACGTTGTTCGAGGCGTTCGGGCAGGCCGCGGGCAACGAGCGGCTGATGGCGCTGTTCCGCGCGTTGTCGACCGAGATCGGCCGGCTGTTCGTGCTGGCCTACAGCGAGGTCGAGGGCCAGGAGATCTTGCGCAACCGGCCGAACCGCGCATTCGTCACCCTGATCCGCCGACGCGACGCCGAGCAGCTGCGCAAGCGCGTAATGGCGTTCAACGACGCCAACCACGAGCTCGTGCGCAAGGTGCTGCGTACGCACCCGTCGCTCACGGCGCCGTCGGAACCTCCGGTACTGGCGTCCGAGTGACCGTCGGCGCCCGGACGGCATAGGTCGCCGCCAGCCCGCCACAACTCAGCACCGCGATCAGCACGGCCATCGGCACCACGGACTCGTGACCAGCGACACCGGCAAGTGGGCCGACGGCGGCGCCGACCAGGAACTGGAACGCGCCGAGCTGCGCTGACGCCGACCCGGCAATGGCACCGTGCGGCGACAGGGCGAGCGCCGTCGAGTTCGGGCCGATCAGACCGATGGGCGCCACGATGAAGAACAGCGGCACGAGCAGCACGGCCAACGGCGGGCGGCCCGCCGCCACCACGCCCAGTAGCGCCACACCGGCGAGCGCCTGAACGACAAGTCCCACGCGCAGGAGCGAGGCCGAACCGACGCGCTGGACGAGCCGGGCGCTGAACCGGCCGGTGACCATGATGCCGACCGAGTTGGCCGCGAACATCAGGCTGAACAGCTGGGCGCTGCGCCCATAGGCGTCCTCGATCACAAAGGGCGAGGCCGAGATGTAGGTGAACAGCGCCGCCCCCGCCAGGCCGCCGGCCACGGTGTAGCAGACGAAGACTCGATCGCGGACGAGCAGTCCGAACGCCTGACCGGTGGCCTGCAAGCTGCCCTGTCGCTGCTCGGGCGGGTGCGTCTCGTCGAGCGTCAAGGTGCCCAGCAGGATCAACACCCCGATCGCGGCCAGCACAACGAACACGCCGCGCCAGCTGGTCGCGCGCAGTATCTGGCCACCGAGCAGCGGCGAGGCCACCGGCGCGATGCTGCTGACCAGGGTCAGCAGTGAGAACACCCGCGCCGCGGCCGGCCCACCGCCCCAGCGGTCACGCACGATCGCCCGGCTGATCACCAGACCCGCAGCGCCGGCGAGTCCCTGCAGCAGGCGCAGCACGATCAGCACACCCACATTCGGCGCCGCCGCGCACAGCAGCGACAGCACAACGTAGGCACCGACGCCGACGAGCAGCGGCCGACGCCGGCCGAGCGCGTCGCTTAGCGGCCCGGCCACCAGCTGGCCCAGCGCGAGCCCCGCGATGCACGCCGACATCGTGAACTGGGTGGACGTCGCCGAGGTGTGCAGGTCGTCGGAGATGCTGGGCAGCGAGGGCAGGTACATGTCCATCGAGAGCGGGCCGAACGCCGCCAGCGCGCCGAGCACCAGCAACATCAGCAGGTACGCGCGATGCTCCAGGGTGGGGGCGGTGTCGCTCACTTCGGGACCCCGAGCTCGACGGAGCGCGACGCGCCGGACCGGTGCAGGTAGGCGGCGATGGCGAACGCGCCGACGCACAGGCACACGGCACTGACCCCGAGCGACCAGTGCACGCCCACCCCGGCGCCGAGCACCCCGACGCCCAAGCCGCTACCTACGCGCAGGCCGTTGGCCGACATGCCGTAGACGCCGACCACCCGGCCGCGCTTGTCAGGTGGGGCGAACAGCTGCACCAGCGTCTGCCCGATCGACATCGAGGCCAGCGTCATGATCCCCGCCACGAACAGGGCGACGATGGCCACGAGGTACACCCGCGTCACCGCGAACACGAGCAGGCAGCTGCCGAGCGCGAACGTCGTCCACGTCGCGGTGCCTACGGTCAGGCGCAACCGCCCGGTGAATTCGAGCAGGACGCCACCGACGACGCCGCCCAGGCCGGTGGCGAAGAGCAGTACGCCGTACGCAGCTCCCGCCGAAGCGCCGACGTCGTGCGCGAACGCCGGCATCGTCGACTGCAGCGAGGCCGCTCCGAACATCGCGGACAGGCCGGCCAGCGCGATCATCGAGACCATGGTAGGGCTGCCGCGCACCTCGGCGATCGTGTGAACGGCGTCCCGCAAGCCCAGCCGGACCCGCCCGACCGGCCGTTCGTCGCGGGCGTGGCCGGTGTAGGTGGTGGTCAGCAAGAACAACGTCAACGGCAGGTAGACGGCGACGTTGACGAAGATGCCGGTCGTAGGACCGAGCCCGAGCAGCAACGCCGAACCGACGACCGGGCCGAACAGCAGCCCGAAGTTGCGTGCGGTGGCGTTCAGCCGGATCGCGCTGGGCAGCACCCGCGGGCCTACGAAGTCGTGCAGCATCAGCTGCTCGGCCGGCCCCCAGAGCGCGCCGGCCATACCGTGCAACACCAGCAGCACGCACGCCAACCAGATCCGCAGACCGCCGATCAGGAACAGCACACCCCAGGCGACGGAGACGGCCATGAACAGCAGCTGCGCGGCCTGGATGACCCGCCGGCAGTCATACCGGTCAGCCAGCCCGCCGAACCACACCGAGAACAGCAGGAACGGCAACCAGTGACTGATCACCTCGAAGCCGGTGAGTGCCGGCGAATGGAACGTCTCCCACAGCACCCAGTAGGTGATCACGTGCTCGATGTTGTCGGCCATCATCGACAACATGCAGCCGACGAGGTAGCGCCGGCAGTCTTGTTGCCGCAACGCTGCAAAGCGCTCCGGGGAACCTGGTGGTGTCGCTGCCGTGGCCGGCAGCTCGTCGAGCGCTACGTGCGATGCGACGCCGCACGCCATGCACATCGGCGAGCCGGTTCAGCCGAAGAAGCGCATCGCCAGCTGGGCGACGCAGGCCGGCTTCGCCGCGCCGTCCAGTTCGATGACGCAGTCGACGAGCAGCTGCAGCGCCTTGTCGCCGACCGGCTCGGCGGCGGCGAGCGTTGCGACCAGGCGCAGGCGCGAACCGACGGGGACCGGGGAGGGAAAGCGCGCCTTGTTGATGCCGTAGTTGACGGCCATGGTGCGGTCGGTGACCTCGAGAACGCTGGTGAACAGCGGGACGACGAGCGACAGCGTCAGGTAGCCGTGTGCGATGGGACCGCCGAACGGGCCGTTCTTGGCGCGCTCGGGGTCGACGTGGATCCACTGGTGGTCGTCGGTGGCGTCAGCGAACGTGTTGACCTTCTCCTGCGTCACCTCGAGCCAGTCACTACGACCCAGCTCGCTGCCCACGAGGCCGGGGAGTTCGCCCATCGTGGTGGTGGTGGTGGAGGTGGGGGATTCAGTGGATTCGGTGGATTCGGCGGTCATGCGGATGCTCCAGTCGTCATGATCAGGAAAGGTCGGGGATCTCGATGCCGTAGGTCTACGGTTCGGCGCACACTGTGGTCGACCAGGCGTCCGCGATGGCGTCGGCGGACCAGCCGCCGTCGTGGAACGCCGACACGATCTCCTGCGGGTGCGACCTCCTGCGGGTGCGACCACAACGTGAGCTTGTCCCCGCCGATGCCGATGCACTGGCCGGTGATCGACGCGGCAGCTTCGGAGGCCAGGAAGGCGATGAGCCCGGCGACGTCGTCGGCCGAACCGAATGCTGCTGCCCGCCGGACCTTCGGCGGGAACGGCTCGCCGCGTTCCTCGAAGGCCCGCACATAGGGCTCGAAGGCCGGGATGGTCGCCGTCATCGGGGTGGCGGCGCTGGGCACGACGGCGTTGACGGTGATGTTGGAGCGACCGAGTTCCTTGGCCCAGGTGCGGGGCCATCGCCGCGATGCCGGCTTTGGACGCGGCGTAGTTGGTCTGTCCGAAGTTGCCGCGCTGCCCGGCCGGTGACCCGGCCAGGATGAGCCGCCCGCCGTCGCCCTGCTCGCGCATCTGCACCGCGGCCGCGCGGGCGCAGGTGAACGTCCCGCGCAGGTGCACCGTGACGACGGCGTCGAACTCGTCGTCGGACATCTTTCACACCACCCGGTCGCGCAGGATGCCGGCGTTGGTGACCATCGCGTCGAGCCGGCCGACCTCGCCGACCGCGCGGCCGACCAGCTGGTCCGCGGCACCGGCGCCGCTGGCAGCAATGCGAGCACGTACGCGCGGCCGAGACCCCGGCCCGCTCCGGTAACGACGACGGAACGCTCGGACAGGTCCACGACAATTGCTCCTCGGTTGATCGGTGCGCAGTGAAGTCGGTCAGCCGTCGCGACGGCAGGTGTTGCGGCACTCCCCCAGGCCGGCGACTCGCGTGACGACGACATCTCCCTCATCGAGGTACACCGGCGGCTTGCGAGCGTTGCCGACTCCACCCGGCGTGCCGGACACGATCAGATCGCCCGGGCGCAGCGTGATGATGGTGGAGATGTAGGAGACCAGCTGGGCCGGCCCGAACAGCAGGTCCCCGATGTCGGACTGCTGCATGGTCTCGCCGTTGACCTCGCACACGATCTCGCCGGACGTGCCGTCGAATTCGTCGGCGGTCACGAGGTGCGGGCCGACCGGAGTGCTGTTCTCGAACGTCTTGCCCTGCAACCACTCGATGGTGCGGTTCTGGAAAGAGCGCGCGCTGATGTCGTTCACGACCGTGTAGCCGACGATGCCGGCCACAGCGTCCTCGGGTGACACCCGGCGCATGGGGGCGCCGATGACGACGCCCAGCTCAGCTTCCCAGTCCATCTTCGGGTCCTCGACCGGCAGGGCGATCTCGTCGTGCGCCCCGATGAGCGCCTCGGGGAACTTGGCGAACAAAGTCGGGTACTCGGGCAGGTCGCGGCCGGTCTCCAGGATGTGGTTGCGGTAGTTGAGGCCGACGCAGAAGGTCTTGCCGGGAGAGGGCAGCAGGGTTGCATAGTCGAGGCCGTCCACGGGGTGGCTCGGACCGGACTCCTGTGCACGCTGGCGCCAATCCTGGCCGGCCAGCAGGGTGCTGACGTCGGGCACCCCGAGCTCGACCGCCTGGTCACTGTCGATCCGGACGGCCACCGTTGCTCCGGAGCCGGTGCGGATGGTCGCGAGCTTCACTCGGTGGCCTCTCGTCGGTCGACAGTCGGCATCTGCTCGACGACCGACGCCTGAACAGTCACATGTTTCGGGTCGTAACTCAATGGCTGACGCTGTCGCCCCGGCGACATCCACTGGACCGAACGGGTGCCGATAGCATCAGCCCGTGAGCGAGCCGGGTCACGACGAGGACGAGATCCAGCTGCCGCGCTCCCAGACCGGCGCCCAACCTCAACACCTCATCGTCACGCTGTTCGGTGACTACTGGTTCGGCAACACCGCGCACCTGCCGTCCTCGGGTCTCGTCGCTCTGGCCAACGATTTCGGGATCTCCGCGACGTCGGCCCGCGCCGCGCTCAGTCGGCTCGCCCGACGTGGGTTGCTGACCTCGTCCAAGATCGGCCGCCGCACCTTCTACGGACCTACACCGCGCTGCGTGCGGGTGTTGGAGGACGGCCGTCAGCGCATCTTCTCCTTCGGCCGAGACGGGCTCGCCAGCTGGGACGGCACCTGGCTCGTGGTGGTGTTCTCGGTGCCCGAGGAGCAGCGCGACGTCCGGCACGCGCTGCGGACGCGCCTGCGGTGGTTGGGCTTTGCGCCGCTCTACGACGGCGTGTGGGCCTCGCCGCGCGGGCAGGCCGACGAGGTGCAGGCGGTCCTGGCCGAGTGCGGGGTCGAGCAGGCGACGGTGCTGCGCTCGACGGTGATCACCCCGGAGCTCGGCAGCAGCAGTCACCCGCTGGCGGCGTGGAACCTCGACCAGCTCGCCACCGCGTATCACGACTTCATCGCTGAGTTCACACCGCTGCGCACCCGCGTCCGGCGTGGTCGGATCAACGCGTCCGAGGCCCTCGTCGAGCGCACCGCGATCATGGACACGTGGCGCGCATTCCCGAACCTCGACCCCGAGTTGCCGCCCGAGGTCCTGCCCGCCGACTGGCCGCGGACCGCGGCCTACGACCTGTGGGCCGAGGTGTACGACGCACTGACGCCGCTGGCCGCGCTGCGCTTCAAGCAGCTGCTTGCGGAGTACGCCCCAGAACTCGCCGAGCTCGCCCACTACGACACGACGCAGACCGCGCTGACAGCGATCGACGCGGCCCGCCTCGAGCGGCGCGTCTCGGGCTGAGTCATCCCGCGGCGGTGTCCGCGGCCACGGTAGCGACCGTGGACGGTGGTAGGTCGGCCGTCCGTTCACCGGGCAACGTGCCCGTCCCGGACAACCGGTCGCGCACCTCCGCCGGCCACGGCGTGGAACGCCCGTCGATGGCCGCCGACAGCACCACGACGTAACGACCGGCCGCAACAAGCAGCGCACCGGACTCGACGCGGAACGAGTGGGTGAGCGACGTGCGGCCGACCCGCTCGATCACGAGGGTCAATTCGATCGGCTCGCGATAGTGGACGGCGGCGAAGAAATCGACCTCGAGATGCACGCGGGGCAATCTGCCGAGGGTCTCGTCGGCGATGCCAAGTTGCTCGTGCAACACCCGTTCGGCGTGCTCCAGCCAGCGCAGGACGGCCAGGTAGTGGTGGTGGCCCGTGGCGTCGGTGTCGGCGAACTCGACACGCCGCTCGATGGTCACCGTCAGCGGCCCGCCGCCGTCCGGGTCGACTACGTTCATGCGCATTGTTTATCACCAGTTTGATTGACGCGCGATGGTCAAGGTATCTAGCGCGAGCGAGCCACTTCTGGCAACCGGGAGAGGACAGGGTGGATCTGGGGATCGCGGGCCGCTGGGCGCTGGCTCGAGTCAGGGCCTGGGGCGGGCCTGCGCTCAGTCGCTGTCGGCCGAGGGCGTCAACGTGGTCCTCAACGGTCGCGATGCCGCCAAGCTCGAGGGGCTGGCCGTAAACCAGGCTGCACCCGAACGCATTCATCCGCTCGAGCGGGAAGCCCGTCTCGGCGCGAGTACAGATCGTGGACGGCGAAGGGGTTGTGCGTGGTCACCGCATCGACGTCGGCGAGGTCGAGACCGGCCGCGCCGAGGGCCTGCAGCGCGCCCGCACAACCGTCGGCTGGGAAGGTCTGCGCAGCGTACGAGTGCAGACCGGCCGGGTCGGCAGGCGACATCTTGCGCAGCTTCATCGGGTCGAGCGGGCGCACGCCGTGATCGGCGTCGAGGTGCATACCCTCGTGATGGACGCCGTGCTGTGGGCGCTCGATCTCGACGGGCACGAGGTAACGACGCTGAATAGCGCGGTCATTGGCGAGGGCGTGCTCGTACTGCTCGTGACGCATGATCTTGAGCTCGTCCAGCTCACTGTTGGTGACGCCCATGCGCGCCGCCGTTGAGCCGCCGGCGTGCAGCATCCCGGCCTCGGCCCACGGGTCGCGATCGACGTTGTCGAGCACCCAGTGGAACAGCGTCGGCGCACCACCCTTCGCCTGCGGTGTCGGGAACAGCAGCTGCGGGCCGTTGCTGGTGCGGTCGGTGACGACGACGAGCTGCACTCCCCCGCCCCCTCGACCGCGGCCGCAGCGTGCTCAAGCGAGGCCACCGACGTCGCGCAGGCCTGGCTGATCATCGGCCGCTGATGCCAGGGGCGCCGATTCGACCGGCCAGCAGCGGGGCGCCGAAGAACTGATCAGGCTGCGGCACCGTCCACCGAGCACGGGCCCGGTCGACCTGCGACGCGGACAGCCCGCGGTCGGCCAGCGCCCGACGGGTCAGCACCGTGGCGAGTTCCAGACCGGAACATCGGCGAGCGGACCCCTGCCAGCGCGCGAACGGCGACGACCATGCGAAGCCGGCCGGGCCATCGAGAAATCTCAAGGCGCTTCTCCCGTCTGCGGTTACGACAGGTGTGCACCGATGCGAGCACCGGCGTCGGCGTGCTGGATCTGAGCTTCAAACCCGGCCACTACAGCTATGAGGAGACCGTCGAGCAGTTGCAGCGCCTTCGCCACTGACGTCATCCCGAAGGTGCGCGACCTGTCGGCGGTGCCCGCATAGCGCTCGTCCGGGCTCGGGGTGTGGCACCCTGTCCGCATTGCACTCACAGGAACCCGCTCGGGTCCCGCACACGGGCACGCAACACGAGAGGGCATCCGCATGGCGGCGAAGCCGGCCGGCTCTACGACACGGACCAGAACGTCGGTCCGGGTCGCGCCGGAACTGGCGGCTCTGGAACTCGAGCAACTCGTCACCTTCCGCGTGAGCCTGGTCGCCAAACTGCTCGAGCGACGACTCGCCAAGCTGGTCAGCGAGTTCGACCTGGCTGTCGCCGAGTACCGCGTACTGGCCCAGATTGCAATGCGTCCCGGCTGCACGGTGCGCGAGATCTCGGCGCGGACGCTCGTCGACAAGGCGCAGGTCAGCCGGTCCATCGCCACCCTGGAGCGGCGCGAACTGATCACTCGATCAGTGCCCAGCACCGACCGTCGTTCACCGGTGCTGTTCATCACCCGCTCGGGTCGTGGGCTGATCCGCAGGATCGCACCGCGACGGCAGGCGGAGGAGCAGCAAATTCTGGCCGAAATGTCGCCGGCGAGTGTCGTGGAGCTCGACCGCAACCTACGTGACCTCTTCGACCGGCTCAGTTAAACCACACCGCGGGCACGTCGCCAAATCATTGACTTGTCAACGTCTGTACGGGCACGATGGTGACAACGCCGTCGGCGTCTACTTCTTCAACCCCGAGGGCAACCGCTGCGAGGTGTATTGGCAGACCGGCCTGCAAGCTCGGCAGCCGTTCGTCGAGCACATCGACCTCGACGGCGACCCGGACGAGCTGGTGGCCGCGACCCACGCATCCGTCGAGCGGTTCGGCAACGAGGGGTCCACCGACCCGTCGTACGTGCAGTGGACGCAGGACATGGGTGCGCGCGGCCCGTCCTGAGCGGATACGCCGCAACTCAGCCGAAGCATGCTTGACGTCCGGCTGGACGGTTAGGTTGGTTCGCCTAACTCGTCGTCGCTGGAGCACCTATGACCGACCTGGCCACCTTGGCGCGCACCGCCACGTTGCTCGTCGAGGTTTGGGCCGGGTGTCCCCCGACCCGGCGCACGTCCTGCTGGACGACCACGACGGGCGCCCGCGGTTCACTTGCTCGGCCGACTCGCCGATCGCTGCGGCCGCCGTAGCCAGGTGCCCGGCCATCCTGGACGTCGGCTCGCCGCCCGCGGACGCGCGCTGTGCCGGGTCGGTGATCTTCGTTGGACACCTGGCGCTGGGGATGCCTGTGACGGGGGCGCCAGAGAGCATGCAGGTGGTGGAACTGCACCTGGTGTCGGTGGTCGTCGAGATAGACGATCCTCAGTCCCGCTCGGTCGTGGCCAGGCGAGTGCCCATCGAGATGTACCGCGCCGACGGGGAACCGGCGCCCGCCGCCGTACCGGATCTCGAGCAGGCCGCCGAGACCATGCGGGTGCACACCAACGCCCGGCACGCCGGGCGGTTGTGGGCGTGCGCCGCGGCACGGGCCGGGCTCGCGAACGGCGACATCATCGAGGCCCGCTTGATCGAGGTCGCGGCCGACGGCGCCACTCTGGAGTGGCTCGACGCCGAGGGCGGGCACGCCGTGCGCATGCGCTTTCCGCGCGCCGCGACCGATGGCCCGCAACTGGCCGCCGCCCTGCGCGCGCAGCTGTGCGCGCATCGGGGCCGCGCATGAGCGCCGCACACCGCGCTCAACTGTGCACGGGGGACATCGTCGGGCAATGGTCACGGCTGGTCGCCGACCTCGAGCGGTACGGCCTGTTAGGTGGTCCCGGCGCCTGCGACGCGCTCGCCCGCGTCGGAACCGACGTGCTGCAGCGCGGTAGCGACGCTCACGTGGACGCGTCCGGTCAGGTCGCTGCGCCGTAGCGCATGCCGTCCAGGAGCAGGTCGACCAGGCGCGCGGTGCGTTCGGTGGCGCCGGGCATGTCGCCGGCCATGCAGATCCCGCTCATGCCGCGGAGCAGATCCATCGGCTCGACATCGGTGCGGATGGCGCCGGTGCCGGCCGGTGGCTCGTCGAGGCAGTCGGGGCAGTCGGGGCAGTCGGGCAGTCGGGGCAGTCGGGGCAGTCGGGGCAGTCGGAGCTCATGATGATCGGCATCACCTTCTCCACGCTCGGCAAGCTCTGGCTGACGCAGCTGCACGAGTCGAGCGGGTACGGCTCGCTCGTCGGGCTCTCCCCCGCCGAGGCAGCTCGTCGCGTGTACACCCACGGCGCCGACCAGTCGTTCTGGATGGCGACTGCGTTCCTGGCCGCAACGTGGCTGCTCGTCACGTTCGTCATGCGCACGCCGAAGGCAACGAACGCGCCGCCGGCTGGCGAAGGCGAGGCGGTCAGCGCTGGGGGGACGCTCGTGGCTGCCGAGTAGGTTCGCGCCGCAACCCGCTCACCAGGGTGTCGAGGCTGTTCGTGATCCGATCGGTGGCCTCGACCAGGCCTGCGGCATTGGCTGCCCCGCCGACGCCGTCGGGGTTGGCCTCGAGCATCTCGGTCAGCTGCTCCTGCAGTGGACGCAGCTTCGGCGTCGGCCGCGGCGCAGCGTGGGCGGTGATTGCCTCCTGCGCCGCGGCAAGCGCGTCGGCAGCGGAGTGGAGGAACCGGGCCAGTTCGGCGTGCCGGCCCGATTCGCGCAGCGCCGGGCGCAGAGCGTCGATGGACAGCGCCGCATGGATGAAGCGGTGGCTGTGGGTCAACACCATTCGGCCGAGCTCGACCTCCGCCTGGGCCGGAACGGGCTCGGCGCCTGCGCGGTCGAGCGAGGCCTGCGCGTCGGTGCGGGCCCGCCGGGCGTCGGCCCGAGCGGCCTGCAACGTCGCCCGAGCGGCGTCCGGGTCGGCCACCACGAGCAGGTACCGGCGGTAAGACTCGAGCAGCTGGGCGAGTCGGGTGGCGAGCTGGTCACGTGCCCAGGAGGGCAGCAGGACGAGCGAGGCCAGCACGGCCAGCCCGCCGCCGATCAGCGTCGCCCACGACCGGTCGACGAGGGTGGCGTGCGGCGCGACGCCGTTGATCGCCAGCAGCACGACGACCAGCGCCGACAGGCTCACGGCCGACAACCCGATGTTGCCCGGCCCGGCGACCCGCATGCCGAAGGCGAAGACGAAGATCAGCGCGACGTTCCACCACTGACCGCCCGGCACCCAGTGCACGAGCGCGGTGGCCGCCAGGAGGCCGATGATCGTGCCGAGCGTGCGCATCACCGAGCGCTGCAAGGTGGAGGCGAAGTCCGGCCGCAGCACCACGAGGATCGTCAGCGACACCCAGTACCCACGGTCGAACCCGACCAGCCGGGTGACGAGGTCGGCGCCGGCGACCAGCACCGACACCCGCACCGCGTGCCGGACCACGGACGAGTCAGGCGTCAGGTTCGCACGCAGGATGTCGAGCTGCTCGCGCACCGCGCCCAGGTGCGGCGTCCAGGAGTGCCGCCGGTCGCCGTGCCGGCCCTCGCTGGTACCTGCGCCGGCGCTCTCGACCACCGCCCGCAACTGTCCGGACAGCGCGCGCAACCGCGCCGCCGCCGCCCGCCGGGTCAGCTCCCCCGGCGCGTCATCGCTGTTCTCGAGCCGGTCGATCGCGAAGCGGATGGTGGCCCGCGCGCGGTCGAGCACGTCTGCATGCAGGCCACGGGGCTCGTCCAGCGCAACGGCCAGCTCGTCGAGCACCGAGCCCGCCGCGGTCAGGCTCTCGCGGACGAAGCCGGACAGGATCGGGTTCTTCTCGTCGGCGAGCCGCTCGGCGACGGCACCCAGGACGATGATCTCGCGCCGGACCCGCTCGCCCTCGTCGAGCAGCACCCGGTAGGCCTCGACGCTTGGACCGTGGTCGTGTCCCAATCCGTACAGCGTCTGGCGCGCGGTCGTCAGCGTGTCACCGGCCGGCGGGCCGACGCGCGTCCCGCGGGGTAGGCGAGCGGCAGCGGCAAGGTCACGGTAGAGCGCCGCCAGCGCAACGCGCTCAGGCCGGTGCCGGCGTAGCGGCCACGCAGCGACGGCGAGCAGGCTCTGGAAGGCACCGCCGGCCAGGACCAGCAGCCCGATGTTCACCGCCACCGACGGCGGCTGGGGCAGGTGGCCCAGCACGAGCGCGGTAGCCACCGCGGCCGTCCCGACCTGGGTGGCGGCCGGTCCGGCACTGAGCAGCAGGCCGGCGCCGAAGGCCAGCACCAGCAGCAGCAACACCGCCGCCCACTCGGTGTGCGAGGTCAACACGGCCAGGGTGCTGGTGACCCCGGCGGCGGCGGCGGTACCCAGCATCCGGGCGATGCGCAACCGGTAGGGGCCGGGCCGGTCCGCGAACGCGGTCTGCAGCGCGCCGACGGTGGCTGCGAGGCCGATCTGCGCGTCGCCGGTCCAGATGCCGACCGCCAGCGGCGCGGCGACGCCGACCGCGTTGCGCAGTGCCACGACCGGGTCGGATTGCGTGCGGTCGAGCTTGAGCGCCTGCCGCAGTAGGCCGGCGACCGAGGCCCGGGCCACCGTGACCGGTCCGGTCTGCATGCTGCTCATGGGATTACGGTGTCGCGGCCAGCTGACCGCAGGCGCCGTCGATGTCCTGGCCACGCGTGTCCCGCACCGTCACCGAGACCCCGAAGGTCTCGAGCCGGCGAACGAACTCGCGCTCGACGCGCTTCGGTGAGGCGTCCCACGCCGAGCCGGGGGTGGGGTTCAGCGGGATGAGGTTGACGTGCGCGAGCCGGGTGCTGAGTAGCTCGCCGAGCAGGTCGGCGCGCCACGGCTGGTCGTTGACGTCTCGGATCATGGCGTACTCGATCGAGTACCGCCGGCCGGTACGCGCGGCGTACTCGTCGGCCGCGCCCAGCACCTCGTCGACCTTCCAGCGGGTGTTGACCGGGACGAGGGTATTGCGCAGTTCGTCGTCCGGGGCGTGCAGCGACACGGCGAGCGTAACGTCGAGGTCCTCCAGCGCCAGGCGGGCGATGGCCGGCACCAGGCCCACCGTCGAGACCGTCACCGATCGTCGCGACAGCCCGAAACCGTTCGGAGCAGGGTCGATGATCCGGTGCAGCGCGGCCGCCAGCCGGTTGTAGTTGGCCAGCGGCTCGCCCATTCCCATGAACACGACGTTGGACAGCCGGCCCGGGCCGCCGCCTAGTTCTCCTGACCGTGCTGCGGCCGCGGCCACCCGCACCTGGTCGACGATCTCGCCGGTCGAGAGGTTGCGGGTGAGCCCGCCCTGGCCGGTGGCGCAGAACGGGCAGGCCATGCCGCAGCCGGCCTGGCTGGACACGCACACCGTGATGCGTTCACGCGTCTCGCCGCTGGCCGTCACCCGGGCCGGGTAGCGCATCAACACGCTCTCGACGAGGGCACCGTCGTGCAGGCGCCACAACGTCTTGCGGGTCATGCCGTCGTCGGTCTCGCTGCGCCGGATCTCGGTCAGCAGGGTCGGCAACAGCGCCGCGCCGACCGCCTCGCGCCGGTTGGCCGGCAGGTCGGTCATGGTGCTCGCGTCGTTCTCGAACCGGCCGAAGTAGTGCCGGGCCAACTGGTCGGCCCGGAATTTTGGCAGACCCTGCTCGGCGACGGCCACCCGCAGCGCGTCGCGATCCAGATCGGCGAGGTGGCGGGGTGGCTTGCCCCGGCGGGGGGCTGCAAAGACGAGCGGGAGGATGGTCATGGCTCGTCCATTGTCCCCCACGTTGAGTGTCGGGTTGCGCACCCAGTGGCGGTTTACAAGTCGACACTCAACCGCTAACCCGACACTCAACGGGTCGAGCCGGGCACGACGAGGTCAACCCGCGCCCACGGTTGCTCGCGCTCCGCGTAGGCCTGCTCCGGCGGGAGCCACTGCCGTTGCCACACCGGCCACATCGCGTCGCCGTCGCGCTCGATCGCCCGCGCGCGGCGGACGTCGGGCGGGGCGTCCACCCAGACCGTCAGGGCCCACGGTGCGCCGACTTCGCGTCGCGTCGACGACACGCCCTCGACGATCACGATCGACCCGGGCGCCACCGTGTGCCACTCGTCGGTGAGCCCGAGGTCCCAGCGGCTCACCTGATAGCAGGCCTCTCGGCCGACGCGCAGTGGCTGGATCAGCTGGGTGCGCAGTCGCGGCCAGTCCCATTCGACGATGTCGGGCGCTGCGAAGTCGTCGATGTGCACGACGACCGCCCGCGGGACGGCGGCGGCGATCAGCTCGGCCAGGCTCGTCTTTCCGGCGGCGCCGAACCCGTCGATGCCGACGAAGTGGGTTCCGGCGGGCAGCGCCGCGATCCGCGCGACGACCTGGTCGGCGGCCACCTGCTCAGACAGGCGCGAACCCGGACAGGATGAGGTAGGCCACTGCGGCACACGGCAGCAGCGAGTCGAGGCGGTCCATGATCCCGCCGTGACCCGGTAGCAGCGACCCCATGTCCTTGATCCCGATGTCGCGCTTCATCATCGACTCGCCGAGGTCGCCCAGCGTGGCCGTGACGACGATGGCCAGACCGAACAACATGCCCTTCCACCACTCCTGGTGAAAGGTGAGCACGAAGAACAGCACGCCCGCGCCTGAGCAGGCGAACACGGAACCTGCGAAGCCCTCCCAGGTCTTGCCCTTCGAGATGATCGGCGCCAGCGGGTGCTTGCCGAACAGCACGCCCGCGGCGTACCCGCCGGTATCGCTGCACACCACAGTGGCCACGAAGGCGATGACCCGGCCCGCGCCGTCGTGCGGATGCGCGAGCAGCACCGCGAAACCCGCGAGCAACGGCAGATACAGCACAACCAGTGCCGACGCGCCGACGTCGCGGCTGTATCCCTCGGCGCCGTCGCCGATGCGCCAGACCACGATCCCGAGCACGGTGATCAACGCGCCCAGCACCAGCCCGCTAGGGCCGCGTTCCCACGCAGCGACGAGCATGGCCGCGCTACCGACGAGTAGTGGCAGCAGGGTGATGCGGATGCCGCCGTTGGCCAGCGCCTTCGACAGCTCGTAGCAGCCGTACAGCACAGCCAGGCCGGCCACCATAGCGAACGCCGGGCGCCAGATGAACAGGGTGGCAATGATCAGCCCGCCGAGCCCCAACCCGACCCCGATCGCGGCCGGCAGGTTGCGCCCGGCGCGCGAGCGGGGTTCCTCATGCAATGCGGCAGGCGGGTCGAGGACCTCGAGCGTCTGGGTGGCGGGCGCCTTCGCCGGCGCAGGGGCCCGGCCGGCAACGCGTCGGGCCCGTGACACCGGCGAACGGGTCGCACGATTGCGTTCCGGCCCTGCGGTGTCGGCTGCGGTGCCGTCGGACGTGCTGTCGGAAGACATGAGGGAGTCCGGACCTCAGACCTCGAGCAGTTCGGATTCCTTGGCCTTGACCGCGTCGTCGATCGTGGCCGTGTAGCGCGCGGTGAGCTTGTCGAGCTCGGCCTCGGCGCGGTGGACGTCGTCCTCGCCCGACTCGCCGTCCTTGACGAGCTTGTCGAGGGAGTCCTTCGCGTGCCGGCGCACCGAGCGGATCGATACCTTGGCGTCCTCGCCCTTGCCCTTGGCGACCTTGACCAGGTCGCGGCGGCGCTCCTCGGTGAGCTGCGGGAACACGACCCGGATGATCTGGCCGTCATTGGTGGGGTTGACGCCCAGGTCGCTGTCGCGGATCGACTTCTCGATAGCGCCCAGTTGACTGGCGTCATAGGGCTTGATGATCGCCATCCGGGCCTCGGGCACGTTGACGGTGGCCATCTGCGGGACGGGAGTAGGCGCGCCGTAGTAGTCCACGACGAGGCGGGCGAACGCGCTCGCGTTGGCGCGACCCGTGCGCAGGCCCGAGAGATCGTCACGGGCGACGTGCGCGGCCTTCTCCATCTTCTCCTCGGCCTCGAAGAGAATCTCGTCGATCACTCTCGCCCCTCTCTCTCGTGCGCCGCGTGGACGATGGTGCCGATCTTCTCGCCGCGAACGACCCGGGCGATGTTGCCCTCGTCCAGGCCGAAGACGACGATCGGCATCGCGTTGTCGCGGCACAGGCTGAAGGCGGTCGCATCGGCGACCTTGAGGCCGCGCTGCAGGACCTCGTCATACGTGATCTCGGTAAACTTGGTGGCGGTGGGCACCTTGGCGGGGTCTGCGTCATACACCCCGTCGACCCCGTTCTTGCCGAGTAGCAGCGCGTCGCAACCGATCTCGAGCGCGCGTTGCGCCCCGGCCGTGTCCGTGGAGAAGTAGGGCATGCCGACACCGGCGCCGAAGATGACGACGCGGCCCTTCTCGAGGTGCCGCTCGGCACGGCGTGGGATGTAGGGCTCGGCCACCTGGCCCATCGCGATCGCGGTCTGCACCCGGGTGGGGATGCCTTCCTTCTCGAGGAAATCCTGCAGGGCCAGGCAGTTCATGACCGTGCCCAACATCGCCATGTAGTCGGCCCGGTCACGCTCCATGCCGCCCTGATTGAGCTCGGCGCCGCGGAAGAAGTTGCCGCCGCCGATGACGACCGCGATCTGCGTCCCCTCGGAGACGACCTGCGCAATCTGGCGAGCGATAGAGCGCACCACCTGCGGATCGACACCGATCTCGCCGCCGCCGAACACCTCACCGGACAGCTTGAGCAGGACCCGGCGGTACGCGAGAGGGGCCACCTGGGTCTCGCTCATGGTGGCCCCTCTCGTCGTACGCGTGTTGTCGTGCTTCAACCTAGCCGGACTGTCAGCCGACCTCGAAGTGTGCAAACTTCAGGACGCTGACCCCGGCGTCGTCGAGCAGGGCCTTGACCGTCTTCTTGCTGTCGACGACCGATGCCTGCTCGAGCAGGACGTTGTTCTTGTAGTACCCGTTGACGCTGCCCTCGACGATCTTGGGCAGGGCCTGCTCGGGCTTGCCGTCCTCGCGGGCCTTCGCCTCGGCGACGCGCTTCTCGGTCTCGACCGTCTCGGCCGGAACCTCATCGCGGGTCAGGTAGGCCGGGCGCATCGCGGCGATCTGCATCGCGGCGGTGCGGGCGGCATTCTCATCCGTTCCGTCGAACTGCACCAGGACGCCGACCTGCGCGGGCAGGTCCTTGGCCTTGCGGTGCAGGTAGGTGGCCACCTTGCCGTCGAGCTTGACGGCCCGGCGCAGCTGCAGCTTCTCACCGATGACGATGGCGAGGTCGTCGACGTTCTGCCCGACGGTCTTGCCGTCCGTCAGCGTCTCGGCGAGCAGGCTGTCGACGTCGGTCGCCGACGACGCCGCGAAGTGCGCGACGATGTCGTTGGCCAGCTGCTGGAACTGCTCGTTCTTGGCCACGAAGTCGGTTTCGGACGCGAGCTCGATCATCGCACCCTCGGCCGCGGCGACCAGGCCGTTGCTTGCCTCGCGGTCCTCGCGCTTGGCGGCCTTGGCCGCGCCTTTGACACGCAGGACCTCGAGGGCCTTGTCGTAGGCGCCGTCGGCCTCGTCCAGGGCCTTCTTGCACTCCATCATCCCGGCGCCGGTGGCGTCGCGGAGCTTCTTGACATCTGCGGCGGTGAAATTCGCCATTTCGCTACTGACTTCCGTTCTCGAGGGTGATCAGGCGGAGGTGGTGGCCGGTGCGTCGGCAGCCGGGGCTTCAGCAGCGGGTGCTTCAGCAGCGGGTGCTTCAGCGGCCGGTGCTTCAGCAGCGGGGGCGGCCGCCTCGGCGGCGGCAGGCGCGGTCGCATCAGCGGCTGCCGGCGCGTCGCCGGAAGCCGGCTTGAGCAGCTCGGCCTCCCACTCGGGCATGGGCTCAGCTGCCGCACCCTGAGAACCCTGGGTGTCGACCTCGGGCTTGTCATCGCGCCCGGCGTTGGCTGCCGCGGCGGAGCGGGCCATCAGGCCCTCGGCGACGGCGTCAGCCACGACGCGGGTGAGCAGGGCGGCGCTGCGGATCGCGTCGTCGTTGCCCGGGATCTTGTAGTCGACCTCGTCGGGGTCGCAGTTGGTGTCCAGGATCGCGACGACCGGGATGTTGAGCTTGCGCGCCTCACCGACGGCGATGTGCTCCTTCTTGGTGTCGACGATCCACACCGCACTGGGCACCTTCGTCATCTCGCGGATGCCGCCGAGCGAGCGGTTGAGCTTCACCATCTCGCGGGTCAGAATCAGCTGCTCCTTCTTGGTGGCAACGCCCTCCCAGCCGGCCTGCTCGCGCGCCTCGAGCTCCTTCATGCGCTGCAGGCGCTTGAAGACGGTCTGGAAGTTGGTGAGCATGCCGCCCAGCCAGCGCTGGTTCACATACGGCATGCCGACGCGGGTCGCCTGCTCGGCGATCGACTCCTGGGCCTGCTTCTTGGTCCCGACGAAAAGCACCGTGCCGCCGTGGGCAACGGTCTCCTTGATGAACTCGTACGCCTTGTCGACGTAGGTCAGCGTCTGGTGCAGGTCGATGATGTACAGACCGTTGCGTTCGGTGAGGATGAATCGCTTCATCTTCGGGTTCCAGCGACGGGTCTGGTGGCCGAAGTGGACGCCCGACTCGAGCATCTCCTTCATGGTGACGACGGGCATGCCGACGTCCCTCCTGTTTCTTTCGTGCGCGCACGGCGAACCGGCACGCTGCCTCGGTTGTCGCGGGCAGGCCGGGTGGCCCACTCGCCCTGGTGTCCGGTGTCGCGACCAGGAGGCTGTTCCGAAGAGCCCCGCAAGGGGATCGGTCGGAACGGACCGAGGCTGGCCGCCGAGCTTCCTCTTGCGTTCAGAAGCGGGGCACGCGAAGTCAGCCCAATCGCTCGGGCTGCCCGGCCAGTCTATCCCGGCGACAGGACTTGCTCGAACCAGGCCGAACGGAGCCGCCGGTCCCGCTTGTGGACTGCGGCGCCACCTGTCCACAGGCCGAGCGATTCGCCCGCGCCGGGATGCCCGTGCAGGGCACAGTCAGGCGATGCTGGCTCGGTCGTTGCTTGTTGTGCTGCATGCGCTGCTTGTCGGGTGGACGCTGTCTTCCGGCGCCGGGGCACGGCACCTCCCGGACGCGACCGGTGTCGTCATATACCGAGCCCCGGTGGTTCCCCTGACGGTGCTGCGCGGCTTCTCGCCGCCGGCGACGCGGTACGGAGCCGGACACCTGGGCGTCGATCTCGCTGCCCACGGTGCCGTGCGCTCGGCAGGTGCCGGGACCGTGCTCTTCGCAGGGTCGGTCGCCGGGCGCGGCGTGGTCGTGGTGCTGCACCCCGACGGCATCCGCACCGAATACGAACCGCTACGTCCGGCCGTGGCCCGCGGGCAACACGTGGCGGTGGGGACGGTGCTCGGTGTCGTATCGGGCGCCCACCGTGGCTGCCCTGGTTCGTGTCTGCACTGGGGCGCCCGGCGGGGTGATACCTATCTCGACCCCCTTCGCCTGCTGCGGCCGCTGGGCCCGGTTCGGTTGCTGCCCTGGGCAGGGTGACGTGGCTCAGGCCCGGGGGTGCGCCTGGCGGTAGGTCGCCCGCAGACGCTCGACCGAGACGTGGGTGTAGATCTGCGTGGTGGCGAGGTTGGCATGGCCCAGGACCTCTTGGACGCTGCGCAGGTCGGCGCCGCCCTCGAGCAGGTGGGTGGCCGCCGTGTGCCGTAGGCCGTGCGGGCCGATGTCCGGCGCACCGTCGACCCCACGCACCCGCTCGTGCACGATGCGGCGCACCGCGCGGACGTCGAGACGACCCCCCCGCGCGCCGAGCAGCAGCGCCGGCCCGGACCCGTCGACCGCGAGGTCGGGGCGCCCCCGGCGCAGCCAGTCGTCCAGCGCGCGGTCGGCGGCCAGACCGTAGGGAACGGTGCGTTCCTTGTTGCCCTTGCCGAGCACCCGCAGCACCCGCCGCTGTCGATCGACGTCGTCGACGTCCAGGCCGACGAGCTCTGACACCCGGACCCCGGCCGCGTAGAGGAGCTCGACGACGAGCCGGTCGCGGAGCAGCACGGCCTCGGGCTGGTCGGTGGCATCCGCCGTCATGAGCTGCGTGGCCTCGTCGACGCGCAGCACGGCCGGCAGCGTGCGGTGCGCCCTCGGGCTGGCCAGCAGTTGACCCGGATCCTCAGGCGCCAACTTGCTGCGCTGCGCCCACGCCGTGAAGGCCCTCAGGGCCGAGCTGCGCCGGGCCATCGTCGAACGTGCGGCACCCCGCGTCCGCTGCAGAGCCAACCAGCTGCGCAGGGTAGCGAGGTCGATGTCCTTCGGCGCGCGGCCGCCGAGCCGGGCCAGATGATCGAGGAACCCGACGAGATCGCCGAGGTAGGCCCGCACGGTGTGCTCGGAACGGTTGCGCTCAAGGCGCAGGTGCCGCTCGAAGTCCGCGGCGGCCGCCGCCAGCGCGGGCGGCAGCGCGGCCCGCAGCTCGGCGCTGCCGCTGGCCTGGGCGCTGCCGCTGGGCTCGGTGGGATTCGCGGTCACCGCCTGACGGTCGTGCAGCCCGGGGCCGAGGTCAAGGCGGCGCGCGGGGCCGGCGGCCCTCGGTCATCGACGTGCGCCCGGTCGACGTCGCCGCACGCCCTCCTCGGTGTGCTCGGCCAGGCCGTGCAGCATCAGCAGCGGGAGCGCCGCCAGCACCTCGGTGGCCGGTAGCCCAGATGTCTGGACGAGGTCGGAGACGGTGATCGGCCGCCGGCTAGGCAGCCCGTCGTACACCTGGCGGCTGCCATCGTCGAGGCTGTCGAGCAGGTCGCGCAGCGCGGCGGCGCGCTCGGCCCGCTCGTCGACTGGCGTCTGGGGTGACGGCTCGTCCCGTGCGTCGTCCGGACCCTGCTCCCCGATCGAACCGATCACGTCGACGATGTCGGCGACCGAGGTGACCAGTACGGCCGGGCCGGACTTGAGCAAGTCGTGGTTGCCGACCGACATCGCCGAGGTGACCGGACCGGGCACCACCATGAGGGGCCGACCGAGCCCGACGCAGTGCCCGGCGGTGTTGCGCGCCCCGGAGCGCCGGGCGGATTCGACGATGACGGTGCCGGTACCGAAGGCGCTGATCAGCCGGTTGCGGGTCAGGAACCGCGCCCGGTGCGGCGCGCAGCCGGGCGGGCTCTCGGATACGAGCAGCCCCGATTCGGCCGCGCTGCGGAACAGCGCCTGATGGGCCGCCGGGTAGGCGCGGTCCAGGCCGCCCGCGGACACGAGAATCGTTTCGCCGCCGGCGGCGAGCGCCCCACGATGCGCGGCGGCGTCGATCCCGTACGCGCCGCCGGAAACGACCGGGAACGACCGGCTCGCCAACCCGTAGGCCAGCTCGCCGGCTACCTGGGCGCCGTATGGCGTACAGGTTCGCGCACCCACCAAACCGACCGACCGAACCGCAAGGGTGGTCAGATCACCCGGTCCGCGCACCCACAGGGCCAGCGGCGGCATGAGCTCGCCCTGCCGGTCGTGGACGCGGTTGCCGGCCTCGTACTCGGCCAGCCGCGCCAGCCCGGTGTATTCCAGCGCGGCCATCGCAAAATGCGGCCAGTCCGGCGATTCAGGCACGACGAGGCGGATGCCGCCACGCTCGGCCGCGGCGAGATCGGCGTGCGGGTCGGCGCTCGCCCGCCGTGCGGCCACGAACGACGCCAACCCGTCGGGCAGGTCCCCCGCGCGGATCTTCTCGACGGCGACGACCGGCCCGTGCTTGTGCACCAGACCCCAGAGCGGGATACAGCTTGGCTCGGCAACCCGGCTGAGATAGGCCCGGGCCAGCAGGACGTCGTCTGCGACGGGTGTCCTGACGGGTTCGTCCGAGGCTGCACCTGTTGCCTCGCGCACGCTCATGCCGCCCATGAGTCCACCTGTCCGGTGCGGTAGAAGAGCGCCTCGGAGACGTCTCCGGGGCCGGGACGATCGCGTCCGGCCAGGTCGGCGATCGTCCAGGCGATGCGCAGCACCCGGTCGAACCCGCGGGCGCTGATGGTGCCGCGCTCGAGGAAGGTCTCGACCGATCTGGTTGCCACGGCAGCCGGGCGCCACCGGGCCGAGCGCAACACCGCGCCCGGGACCGAACCGTTGATCCGGTGCCCGCTGCCGGCCCACCGCTCGCCGGCCCGGCAGCGCGCCTCGGCCACCCGGGCGGCCACGAGGGCGCTGGGTTCCCGGTCGGTGGCATCGTCGAACAGGTCGGCGTGCAGCACGGGCTCGACCTGCACCCGCAGGTCGATCCTGTCCATCAGCGGACCGGACAGTCGCTGTTGATGCCTGCGGCGCGCCTGCGGGGGGCACTCGCAATCGGCTGCCCGGCGTCCGCACGCACACGGGTTGGCGGCCATGACCAGCTGGAAGCGCGCCGGGTACCGAACGGCACCGCCTCGACGGTGCAGCAGCACCTGCCCGCTCTCGATCGGCTGACGCAACGCATCGAGCGCCTGGGGGGAGAACTCCGCTGCCTCGTCGAGGAACAGGACGCCGTGATGGGCCAGGCTGATCGCGCCAGGTCGGGCCAGGTTCGAGCCGCCACCGACCAGCGCCGCCATCGACGCCGTGTGATGCGGGGCCTGCAGGGGCGGCCGACGCACCAGTTCCGAACGCTCACGCAGGAGGCCGACCACCGAGTGCACGGCCGTGACCTCCAGCGCGGCGGCGTCGTCGAGCGGGGGCAGCAGGCCGGGCAGCCGTTCAGCCAGCATCGTCTTGCCGGCCCCGGGCGCGCCGACCAGGTAGAGGTGGTGCCCGCCCGCCGCGGCGATCTCGAGCGCCCGCTTGGCTGCGACCTGGCCGGCCACCTCCGCCAGATCCGGGCCCTGATCCCCGTCGAGAACATCCGGCGGGGCCGGTACGGCTCGCGGGAGTGCGGGTCCCGACCCGCCGAGAAACGCGATCACGTCACGCAGGTGCTCCGCCGAGTAGATCTCGATCCCGTCGACGAGGGCCGCTTCCTGTCCATTGCCCGACGGGACCACCACCCGGCGGATGCCGCACCGGCGGGCGGCCAGCACGCTCGGCAACACACCCCGCACCGGCCGCAGCCCGCCGTCGAGGCCCAGTTCGCCGATCCACGCGGTCTGCGCCACCGCGGCGACAGGAACGGTGCCGGCCGCGGCCAGGACCGCCAACCCCACCGCGAGGTCGAAGCGGGAGCCGACCTTGCGTACATCGGCCGGCAGCAGGGCCACCGTCATGCGTCGGTTCGGCCAGTCGGTGCCGGAATTGTGCAGCGCGGCCCGAAGCCGATCGCGCGATTCCATGACCGAGGCATCGGGCAGGCCGGTGAACGACAACCCGGGCAGGCCGGACGTCATGTCGCACTCGACCTCGACCAGCTCACCCTCCAGACCGACGAGCGCGACGGCATAGGTACGGGACAGGCCCATCAGAACGCCGACCGCAGATGGGTGACGTCTGGCGGCCCGGCGCGGTGTCGCACGACCGCGACGACATCGAAGCGCAGCTCGCGGTAACTCCCGATGGTGTCGCGGTACTCGGCCAGCCACTGGATCGCGAGCCGGCGGATGCGCTGACGCTTCATTCGGTTGACCGCTTCCGCCGGTGAGCCGAAGGCCAGCGAGGAACGGGTCTTGACCTCGACGAACACCAGGACCGCTCCGTCACGACCGACGATGTCGAGCTCACCGTCGCGGCAGCGCCAGTTCTGCGAGAGGATCGTCAGACCCGTCTCGCGCAGGTGCTCAGCCGCTACCTGTTCCCCATACCTGCCCACGGCATCTTTGACTCGCATGGTGCGAGCGTCCCGGATCGCTGGGACACCTCGACGATCTGCGCCCCGCGCTGTGGACAACCAGGCCGTGGTGGCTTGACGCACCCACGGAGCGTCAGTCGCCGAGGTCCAGCTGCGGTCCGTACTGCGGGGTGGCCCGGCTGCGGGACGGGGTGCGTTCGCGAACCAGGGCAGCGGTCGCCGAGTCGATGGCCAGCAGCGCAGCGAGTGCCAGGGCGGCCTCTGGGCTCACTGGCGGGGGGCTCACTGGCGGGGGACTCGCTGGCGGGGCCTTGGCAGCAGCGCCCGGATCCTGGGTCAACGCAAGTCCGGTTCCTGTTCGTGGTGTCGTGTGTGCGTGCACTCGGGTGCGTGCGTTAGGTGTGGAGCATTGTGCCGCGACACGACGCGCGCCCTCCAATTGCGCCGACTGACGCCCCGACCCGATGCCGACGGACGGGGATGCCGCTACGATCACGCCCATGCCCGAAGACCGGACCGTCCTTGATCACCTGCTCGAGGGCCGTGACGCGCTGCAGCGCGAAGTGGCGCGGCTGACAGCCGCAATAGACGAACTCGACTCGGTTCTCGGACGCATCGGCTCGACCGCACGTCGCGACACGCCGGCCAACCCGTCGGCGGGTCTGAACGGCAACACCGACCCCGGCACGACCGACAGTTACGCCCGGTCCGCGACACCCGTCACCGCACCGCACGCTGCCACCGTGGAACCAGTCAACCCTCCCGTCGAGGTCGAGCCCGAACCGGCGACTGTCCGGTCACGTCCACGGGCGGTACGCAAAGCGCCGGCCAAGAAGGGACCGCGTCAGCAACGACCGGGCGCCACATCGACCGAGCCCCCGAAGTCGATCCGGGTGCACGTCCTGGAGATGCTGCAGGCCGAAAACCGTGAATTCGGGCTTGCCGAGATCATCGACCGGGTGCACGACGCCGGCATCCAGGCCCATGACGACGCAGTGCGCTCGATCACGATCAAGCTCATGAAGGACGGCCGGGTCGAGCGTGTTGGCCGCGGGCAGTACCGGCTGGCCCGACGCGGCTCAGCGGCACGGGCGAGCGCCGCCGTCGCCACGGCCCCTCGCGTCACGGAGTCCGCTCCCGAGCCGGTGACTGCCACCCCGCAGCCCGATGTCCAGGGGCCGGTCGCCGCGGCGCCGGAGCCCACCACTTACCCGACCTACGCGGCACCCGACGTCAGTACGCCGGAAGTCGATTCAGACGATGACGTCTCCACGGCAGACGACGTCAACGAAACAGACGTCAACGAAACATACGTCAGCGAGCCGGACGTCAGCGAGCCGGACGTCAGCGAGCCGGACACCGATGCGCCCGAGCTGATGCAGCCAGGCCCCGCGGATCCCGGCTTCGCCGGGCAGCCCGCCTTCGACGCCAGGCACCGCGACGACGCGCCGCGAACCCAGCCGGGGGACGAACCCACCGAACGCGGGTCGTACGCGCCGTCGCTGAACCTCGGTCAGCCCTGGAACAGCTGAGGCCGCACACCCGGCACGTCGCACAACGGTTCGACGGTTGCCGCGGCCTGCCAGCGGGCGAGGACGTGCCGAGCGGCCTCCCGGCCCAGGCCGGTCGCCCGGCTCACCTGCGTCGCGGTGACTGGCCCGTCGGAACTGAGGAACAACTCGACGGCGGCGATCCAGGCGGGCAGCGGCACCCGCGTGCCCTGCAGGACCGTTCCGGTGAGCACGGAGAACTGTCGGCGGCACGCTCCGCACTTCCAGAGGCGACGGCCGGTGTCGGCACCCGTCCTGGTTCGACGGACGCCGGTGGCAGGTCGTAACAGGTAGCCGCGGCCGGGCGCCGAGCAGTGCGGACAGGTCGCTGGTCGGCCCGCCCAGCGCAGCTGTTCGAGCAGGAGGTACGCCTGCTCGTCCTGTACCTGTCGGTGCCCTGGTGGGTCAGGAGTCGAACTTGCCACCGTCGAACCCACCCTTGTCGGGCAGCGCGAGGTCGGGTTTGTCGAGTTCCTCGATGTTGACGTCTTTGAACGTCACCACCCGAACCGTCTTGACGAAGCGTGCCGGACGGTACATGTCCCACACCCAGGCGTCGCGCATCGTCAGCTCGAAGTACACCTCGCCGTCAGTGTTTCGCGGTATCAGGTCGACGTCGTTGGTGAGATAGAAGCGTCGCTCGGTCTCCACGACGTAGCTGAACTGGGCCGCAATGTCCTTGTACTCGCGATAGAGCTGGAGCTCCATATCGGTCTCGTAGTTCTCGAGATCCTCGGTGCTCATGACGCCCACGCTCCGCTATCCATGCTGTCCTCGCTCTGTTCGTCGACCAGCTCCGCCACGGCCGCACCGAGTGAGGCTGGGTCTGTTGCTGGATTCTCCCCTACAGGTGGTAACCCGTGCAGTGACCCCATCGCGCGACGGACGTTCACGTAGCGCCGCCGGTGCTGCGGACACGGCCCGACCGTCGACAGTGCGGCGGAGTGTGCCGGGGTGATGTACCCCTTGTGCTGGTCGAATTCGTACTCCGGCCATTCGTCGTGCATGCCGGTCATGATCGCGTCCCGGGTGACCTTCGCCAGGATGGAGGCGGCGGCGATGCAGGCGATCGTGGCGTCGCCCTTCCACACCGCGGTGGCCGGCATGCCCAGCCCGGGTACCGGAAAACCATCGGTGAGCGCGTATTGCGCGGCCGGGTCGAGGGTGCACAGCGCTCGGCGCATGCCGGCCAGGTTCGCGACGTGCAGTCCGTAGGCGTCGATCTCGGCCGCCGGGATGACCACGACGGAAAACGCAAGCGCACGCGCACGGATGCGGTCGAAGAGTCGCTCGCGGGTGGACCTGGTGAGCACCTTGGAGTCGTCGAGTCCGTCGATGCGACCACGTCGGCCCGCCGGCAGGATGCAGGCTGCGACGACGAGCGGGCCTGCGCACGCACCGCGACCGGCCTCGTCCGCGCCGGCCACCCGTTCGAAGCCGGCACGTGCGAGCGCCGACTCGTAACCACCGAGGGGTCCATCGCGACGGACAACCAGACGTGGGGGTCGCAAGGTGGACCCACCTACCACTGTGGCCACCGTCGCTCGTGCCATGACCGGCTACCCTAACCCGTCGCCTAGGGTGCTGGCGGTGTCGTGCAGGACCCGGTCGAGAAGGTCGGCCAGATCGGGCGGCAGCAGCGTCTCGCCGGTGGCCCGCAGCTCGGTGATGCTCCACCAGGCGTGACCCAGCACCGTCTGACGCTCCATGGCGGTCAACCCCTGCGGCTGAACGGTCAGGCCGCCAGCGACCCGGGCCAGGAAGAAGTGGTCGACCTGGTCGTAGGTGACACCAGCCCAGGACCATAGCCGCCGGGTGATCAACACCGCGGGCTGATCGGCGGGCACCGCGACGTCGAGGCCGACCTCCTCCATCGCCTCACGGGCCGCCGCGTCGCGGGGTTCCTCGCCGTCCTCGACTCCCCCACCGGGCGTCAACCAATGCGTGCTGGCGTCCTCGATGCGTTCGTGGACGAGCAGCACCCGCTCGTCGGGATCGACAATTAGCACCCGGCCGCCGACCCGCGGAACGGGCGTCACCGCGACAGGCGCCGGCGGCGGCGTAGCAGCAACACCGGTAGGGCGAAGCCCAGCGAGGCCGCACCCGGCAGAGCCGGTCCGGCAGCCTGGGCAGCGCTGGTGAAGGTGGCCGGGGTGCCCAGCGTCCGCCAGCGCGACGGCGGCCACGCGATGACGAAGGCCTTGCCAATGACATCGTTGACCGGCACCGTGCTCGCGGTGGGGTCGCAGTTCAGGTCGATACTCGTGTCCTGCGAGTCGGTGGCCGAGCAGTGGAAGCGTGAGTCGGCCGAGTCGGTGCGGTGGTCACCCATGACCCACAGCCGACCCTTGGGAACCGTGACCGGGCCGAAAGCGGGCTGGGTGCGCCCGTCGATCGAGGGGGTGTAGACGTAGGGCTCCCGGAGCGTGCGGAACGTCCCGTTCGGCCCGGTGGTGCTGATCATGACGTGGCCCGCAGCGTCGCCCTTCACCGTCTGCCCGCCGGTGGCGATGACCCGCTTGACCAGCACCTGCCCGTCGGGTGGTACGAACCCGACGAGCTGCCCGAACCCGCGGATGGTGCGCGTGATCGGGTTGCTCGGCGGCTTGCTGGTGGGTTCGTCCGAACCCCAGTCCTTGGGGTCGTGGAACACGACGATGTCACCCGGGTGCGGGTCGCGGATGTCGTAGATGGGCTTGTTGACCAGGATGCGGTCACCGTGGCAGCCCGGGCATCCGTGCAGCGTCTTCTCCATCGAGTCCGACGGGATGAAGAACGGCTGGACGACGAAGCTCTTGACGAGGATGGCGATACCGACAGCCAGCAACACGAGGGCGGGCAGCTCCCACCAGGGGGCCTTGCGACGCGGCTTGGGTGGCGTGCGGCGGCGCCGGCCGTACCAGGTTCGCCCGTACTTGCTGGGCTCCGCCTCGCTTGCGTCCGGCTCGACGGCCGCGGAGTCATGCACATCCGGCTCGCCGTGCTCGGGATAGTCGGGCTCGACCCCGGTGTGCCGGTGGAACTCGGCTGCTACCGGATCGGGATCGACCGGCTCGCGTCCGTCACCGGGCGTGCCGGACTCCGGCGCGCGGTGCTCGGCCATGCGGTGGTGAAGGCGGTGTCGCTCGCGGGAATCTAGCGAACGACGGTCTCGCGCTTCTCCTTGATCTTGGCCTTCTTGCCGCGCAGCTCACGCAAGTAGTAGAGCTTGGCTCGGCGGACGTCGCCCCGGGTGACAACCTCGATCTTGTCGATGATCGGGGTGTGCACCGGGAAGGTGCGCTCGACACCGACGCCGAAGCTGACCTTGCGCACCGTGAACGTCTCGCGGATGCCGCCGCCCTGCCGGCGGATGACAACGCCCTGGAACACCTGGACGCGCGAGCGGCTGCCCTCGATGACCCGGACGTGGACCTTCAGGCTGTCACCGGGCCGGAAGTCCGGAACGTCGGTGCGCAGCGATGCGGCGTCGAGGGTGTCCAGGGTGTTCATGTCGCAGGTATCGCTCTCATGTCGGTGTCAGGCGGGTCTGGCTCGGCTTCGGCGAACTCCTTCGCACGTGCGCGAGGCAACCCCACGATGATGCCATATCCGGCACCCCGCACCGAAACCGACGGCCCGCGCGCTCCTCAGCCCAGCAGGTCCGGGCGCCGCGCCGCGGTGCGTTCACGGCTGCGTTCGGTTCGCCAGCTCGCGATCGCTGCGTGATTGCCCGACAGCAGGACGTCGGGTACGTGGTGGCCGCGCCAGGACGCTGGCTTGGTGTAGGCCGGTGCCTCGAGCAGCCCGGCAGGCCCCGCTCCGAAGGAGTCGTCGACCGCGGACGCGGCGTTGCCCAGCACCCCGGGCAGCAGGCGGCCGATCGCCTCCGCCATGACGAGCACGGCCACCTCTCCCCCGGCGAGCACGTAGTCGCCGAGCGAGATCTCCTCGACCGGCATCCGCTCCGCGGCATAGTCGACGACGCGCGCGTCGATCCCCTCGTACCGCCCGCACGCGAACAACAGCCATGGCTCGATGGCCAGCCTGGCCGCGGTGGCCTGGGTGAACGGGGTACCGGCCGGCGTCGGGACTATGAGGCGGGGCTGTGTCGGGCCCGGCGGGGCGAGGGCATCGAGCGCGCGACCCCATGGCTCGGGCAGCATGACCATGCCCGGGCCACCCCCGTACGGCGTGTCGTCGACTGTGTGGTGGAGGTCGTCGGTCCAGCGGCGCAGGTCGTGCACGCCGACCTGCACCTGCCCGCGAGCGATCGCCCTGCCCAGCAGGGACTGGCGCAACGGCGCCAGGTAGTCCGGGAAAATGGTGACGACGTCGAGCCTCAGGATTGGGTCAGTCACAGCTCGAACAGGCCCTCGGGCGGATCGACGGTGACCGTGCGGCCGACGAGGTCGACGTCGGGGACGACGGCCGACACGAACGGAACCAAGCGCTCGACGCCGTCGACATGCAGCACCAGGTAATCGGCGCCCGCGATGTCGAGCACGTCGGCGACTGGGCCAAGTTCGGTGCCGCCGACGGTTCGCGCGGCAAGTCCGACGAGGTCGCTGGCGTAGAACTCGTCCGGGTCCTCGAGTTCGGGGCGCTCGGTGGCGTCGACGACGAGCCGGACCCCGCGCAACGCTTCGACGGCCTCGCGAGTCTCGACGCCGGCGAAGTGCACGACCATGCGCGGGCCGTTGAGGTTGACCCGTTCGACAGTGAGTGGCCCGACCGCCGCGGGATCGGTGGCGAGGACCGAACCCGGGGCAAAGCGCTCATCGGGCGCATCGGTCCAGGGCTCGACGAACACGTCTCCGCGCACGCCGCGCGCCGGCCCGATGCGCCCGACGGCGATCAGGTCCTGCGTCATGTCAAGTGGTAGCGGGGCGCAGGCAACTAGCGGCGATCGACGTCGACGACGTCGACGCGGATGCCGCTGGCACCCGCCGAGCCGCCGACGCCGCTCATGACCTGGCGCAGTGCCTTGGCGGTCCGGCCGTTGCGGCCGATGACCCGCCCGAGGTCCTCGGGATGCACCCGAATCTCGAGGCGCTGCCCGCGCCGGTTGTCGACCAGGTCGACGCGCACGTCGTCCGGATGGTCGACGATGCCCTTGACGAGGTGCTCGAGGGCTTCCTCGAGCACGTCAGCTCTCCGCCGGGGCGTCCGTGTCGGCGGCCGGCGCCTCCGCCGACTCGGCGGGCTTCTTGGCCGGTGCCTTCTTCTTCGGCGTGGTGGCAGCGCCGGCGGACGCGCTCGGCCCGCCGTCGGCGTCGGCCAGGGCGGCGTCGAACGCAGCGCGCTTGTCGGGCTTCGGCGGGGCGACCTTCATCGGCTCGGGGGCCGGGAGCCCCTTGAACTTCTGCCAGTCACCGGTGACCTTGAGGATCGCGGCGACGGCTTCGGTGGGCTGTGCGCCTACCCCAAGCCAGTAGGCGGCGCGGTCGCCGTCGACCTTGATCACCGACGGGTCGCTCTTGGGGTGGTATTCGCCGATCGTCTCGATCGAGCGGCCGTCGCGCTTGTTACGGGCGTCCGCGACGACTATGCGGTAGTGCGGCTCACGCATCTTGCCGATGCGCGTGAGCTTGATCTTCGTGGCCACGTGTGTGGTGCTCCAGACTTGTCAGGACTTGTCAGTGTGGGCGCGACGTCACCGGGTGGGGCACACCGGGAGAACGAGGCGTCCGGATGGACTGGCTGGGGCGCAGTGAGAGGGTCCGCGCGACAGCCGGTACTCAGCCCGCCATTGTGCCAGACCTGCGCAGCGAAACAGAATCTGCACCGGCCCGGCGCCCCTCTACTGCACCACCGCACCGCGCAGCACGATGCGCCGCGGCGACATCATCGCCGACAGGTCGACGCGCGGGTCGGTGTCGTAGCCGACGAGATCGGCGGGTGCACCCTCGATCAGACCTGGTAGCCCGAGCCATTCGCGCCCGCGCCAGGACGCCTGGGCGATGACGTCCGGCTGCGGGATACCCGCCCCGACCAGGGCCAGGATCTCGCTGCGGATGAGCCCGTGGGGCAACGAGCCACCCGAGTCGGTGCCGGTGTAGATGGGGACGCCCGCTTCCCACGCCGAGCGGATCCGCTCCCTGGACGTGGCGAACAGAGCCCGCATGTGCGCGGCGTAGGCCGGGAACTTCGCCGAACCGCCAAGGGCGATCTGCGGGAAGTTGTCGATGTTGATCAGCGTCGGCACCACTACGCTGCCCGCTTCCTTCGCGGCGGCGATCAGGTCATCGGTGAGCCCGGTGCCGTGCTCGATCGAATCCACACCGGCCGCGATCAGGGCAGGCAGCGCCTCCTCCCCGAACACGTGTGCTGCCACGCGGGCGCCCAGCTCGTGGGCGCGGCCGATCGCGGCCGCGACGGCGTCGTCGGGGAAGGTGGGCGCAAGGTCGCCCACGCTGCGGTCGATCCAGTCGGCCGCGATCTTGACCCAACCGTCCCCGGCCGCGACCTGTCTTTCGACCTCGGCGACGAGCTGGTCAGGCTCGACCTCGACGCCCAGCTCGCGGATGTAGCGCTTGGGTCGGGCGATGTGCCGGCCCGCCCGGATCAGGCGGGGCAGGTCTGCGCGCTGCTGCACACCGCGGTTGTCGACCGGTGAGCCGGCGTCGCGCAGCAGCAGCGCTCCCGAATCGCGGTCGAGCAGCGCTTGCTCGGCCATCGCCCCGGGATCAGGCACGTGCCCGGCCGGCGCCAGGCCGATGTGGCAGTGCGCGTCGACGAGGCCCGGCGTGATCCAGCGCCCGACACTGATGGTGTCGTGCTCACCCGACGGACGGTCGAAGGTGAGCCGCCCGTCGAGGATCCAGGCGTCGCGCTCGGTCTCGTCGGGCAGGAATACGCCGCGCAGGTGCAGGCCCATGGTGCGGACGCTACCCAACTGCCGCCCAGGCGTCGGCGAGCTGGGACCGGGCGTCGGAAAGCAGCTGGGGCAGCACCCGGGTGTGCCCGACGACCGGCATGAAGTTGGTGTCGCCACCCCACCGCGGGACGACGTGCTGGTGCAGGTGGGCGGCGATCCCCGCGCCGGCGACGTTGCCCTGATTGATGCCCAGGTTGAACCCGTGCGGCGCCATGGCCGTGCGGAGCACCTGCATCGCCCGCTGCGTGAACTGGGCCAGCTCGAGAGTCTCGTCCGACGTCAGTTCCGGGTAGTCGGCGACGTGTCGGTAGGGCACCGACATCAGGTGTCCGGAGTTGTACGGGTACAGGTTCAACACGACGAAGACATGAGTGCCGCGCGCGACGATCAACCCGTCCTCGTCAGAGCGTTTCGGGGCCGAGCAGAACGGGCAGTCGTCACCCGCACCGTCGTGTGACGGTTTGTTCTCACCCTTGATGTAGGCCATCCGGTGCGGCGTCCACAGCCGGCCGAACCCGTCCGCCTCGCCCGCGAAAGACTCGGCCGGTTCGACGACCGGCAGGTCGTCAGACATACAGTTCCGCAGTGGGTGACGGGTTCATCCGACGGGCCACCGTCGACACGATCTCCTCGACCGCCTGGTCGATCGGGATGCCGTTGCGCTGCGAACCGTCGCGGTACCGGAACGACACCGCGCCGGTCTCCGCGTCGGTCTCGCCGGCGATGAGCATGAACGGCACCTTCTGCTTCTGGGCCGTGCGGATCTTCTTCTGCATCCGCTCGTCGGAGGTGTCGACCTCGACCCGGATGCCGCGGGTCGACAACCTGTCGGCCACCTGCTCGAGGTAGGTGTTCTGCTCCTCGCTGATGGGGATGCCCACGACCTGCACCGGCGCCAACCACGTGGGGAACGCCCCCGCGTAGTGCTCCGTGAGCACGCCGATGAAGCGCTCTATCGAGCCGAACTTCGCCGAGTGGATCATGACGGGACGCTGGCGCGAACCGTCGGCGGCCTGGTACTCGAGCTCGAACCCGGCGGGCTGGTTGAAGTCGTACTGGATCGTGGCCAGCTGCCAGGTCCGCCCGATCGCGTCCTTGGCCTGCACTGAGATCTTCGGGCCGTAGAACGCGGCGCCGCCCGGATCGGCGACGAGCTCGAGCCCGGAAGCCGTCGCGACGTCGGACAGCACCGCGGTAGCGGTGGCCCAGTCGTCGTCCGACCCCACGAACTTGTCCTTGGTGTCGTCGCGGGTCGACAGCTCGAGATAGAAGTCGTCCAGGCCGTAGTCGGCGAGCAATCCGAGGATGAAGTTGAGCAGCTTCTTGATCTCCGCCGGCGCCTGCTCGGGGGTGCAGTAGCTGTGCGAGTCGTCCTGGGTCAGCCCGCGGACGCGGGTGAGGCCGTGCACAACGCCGGATTTCTCGTACCGGTAGACAGTGCCGAACTCGAACAGCCGCAACGGCAGCTCGCGGTAGGAGCGTCCCCGCGCCTTGTAAATCAGATTGTGCATCGGGCACGACATCGCCTTGAGCTGGTACTTCGCGCCCTCGAGCTCCATCGGCGGGAACATCGTGTCGGCGTAGTACGGCAGGTGGCCCGAGGTGTGGAACAGGCCGTCCTTGCTGATGTGCGGGGTGTTGACGAAATCGAAGCCCTCGTCGATGTGCCGCTGCCGGGCGTAGTTCTCCAGCTCGCGGCGCAGGATGCCGCCCTTGGGGTGGAACACGGCCAATCCCGAGCCCAGTTCGTCCGGGAAGGAGAACAGGTCCAGTTCGATGCCCAGCTTGCGGTGGTCGCGCTTGGCCGCCTCCTCGAGGCGCTGCAGGTGGGCCTTGAGGTCGTCACGGGTGGCCCACGCCGTGCCGTAGATGCGCTGTAGCTGTGGGTTCTTTTCGCTGCCGCGCCAGTAGGCGGCCGCGCTGCGCATGAGCTTGACGGCCGGGATGCGCCGGGTGCTCGGCAGGTGCGGCCCGCGACACAGGTCGGTCCAGACCCGCTCGCCGGTCTTGGCGTCGAGGTTGTCGTACATGGTGAGCCCGCCCGAACCGACCTCGGTCGCCTCGTCCCCGCTCGCGGTGGACTTCAGGCCGATCAGTTCGAGCTTGAACTTCTCGTTCGCCAGCTCGGTGCGCGCGTCGTCGTCGGAGATGGGCCGCCGCGCAAAGCGCTGCCCGGACTTGATGATCTCGCCCATCCGCTTCTCGATCGCCGCGAGGTCCTCGGGCGTGAAGGGCCGCTCGGGCAGAAAGTCGTAGTAGAAGCCGTCCTCGATGGGCGGCCCGATGCCGAGCAGCGTGCCGGGGAACAGGTCCTGGACGGCCTGCGCCATCGCGTGCGCGGCGGAGTGCCGCAGCACGACCAGCCCGTCGGGCGAGTCGGCGGCGACGGGCTCGACCTCGACGTCGGCGTCGGGTGACCAGGCGAGGTCACGCAGTGCGCCGTCGTCGCGCACGACCACCGCGCCCTGTGGCCCGGTGAGCTCGATCCCTGCCTCCCGTAGCGCGTCGAAAGCCGTCATTCCAGCAGCGACCCCGACCGTCCGGGTCCGGGCAGGGTCGGCGGGCGGGACGCTGGTCAACGAGGGCTCCTTCGACGCGACCGCCCGGCACGGCTGCGCGGGCGGGTGTGCGGGTCATGACGCGGTGCATGAGGAATGCTAGTGCGGCTATGACACGCCTTTCGGCTCGCCGTCGCCGCGCGACGGGGTGCACGCTGCTGACGATGGCGATGCTCAGCGCCGGGTGCACGAGCAGTGCCGGCACCGCCCGCGTGACGTCGAGTTCGTCCGCATCGGCCGCTGCCGCCTCGTCAACTCGGCCCCCCAGTTCGGCAAGGTCGTCCGCATCCAGCGGGAGCGTCACGATTTCCTTTGCCGGCGACGTCCACTTCTCGGGACGGATCCGCCGTCGGCTCGACCGCGACCCGGCCACCGTCTTCGGCTCAGCCGCGGCGGGGCTGCGCCGAGCCGACCTGACCATGGTCAACCTCGAGACCGCGGTGACCACCGGCGGAACGAAGCAGGCCAAGGAATTCACCTTCCGCGCGCCGCCCAAGGCGCTGGGCGCCCTGCGCGATGCGGGCATCGACGTCGCGACCATGGCCAACAACCACGGGGCCGACTACGGCACCTCGGGGCTGCGCGACAGCCTCGCCGCAGCGCGCAAATACCACTTCCCGGTCGTCGGCATCGGCAAGAACGCCGCCGCTGCGTTCGCCCCGTACCGGACGACGGTGCGCGGCACCCGGCTGGCGATCTTCGCCGCCGACCAGGTGCAGGACGAGACGACCCTGCGTCTGTTCAGCGCCGGCGCGCACTCCCCCGGCGTGGCGAACGCGTTCTCCGACCGGCTGATCTCAGCGGTGCGCGCAGCGCACGCGGCCGGCTACGTGGTGCTCGTCTACGTGCACTGGGGCGTCGAGTTCCAGACCTGCCCGTCATCGCTGCAGACCGACCTCGCCGCCCGGTTGGCCCGTGCGGGCGCGGCCGCGGTCGTGGGCGCGCACGCCCACGTGCTGCAGGGCGCCGGCTGGCGCAAGGACGGCACCTACGTCGCTTACGGCCTCGGCAACTACCTGTGGTGGATGTCGTTCGGCAACGACCAGGACGACAACGGCGTGCTGACCTTGACGCTGCGCAACGGCCGGGTCGTCGACGACGCCTTCGCGCCGTCACACCTCGACGACCGGGGCGTTCCCGTCCCGGCGAAGGCCGCCGAGGCCACCCGCATCGACCGCGAGTTCGCTGCCGATCGCCGATGTGCCGGCCTCGCCGCTCGACCAACCCACTGACCAGCCGACGAGGAGCACGACGTGCCGAATTTCTATGAGTACGAGGGCAAGCGCCCGACCATCGCGCCGGACGCCTGGATCGCGCCGACTGCGACGATCATCGGCGACGTGACCGTCGGGAGTCGGGAGCCTCGGTCTGGTACGGCGCGACGCTGCGCGGCGATGACGGGCCGATCGTCATCCGGGCGAACGCCAACGTGCAGGACGGGACCGTCATCCACACCACCCCGGAGGTGACAACCGAGATCGGGGTCCGCGCCACGGTCGCGCACCTTTGCATGATCCACGGTGCGGTGATCGAGGAGGAGGCGCTCGTGGGCAACGGGTGCGTGGTCCTCGACGGTGCCCGGATCGGCTCACGCTCGATGATCGCGGCCATGTCCCTCGTCCGGCCCGGGCAGGAGATCCCGCCCGGCGTACTCGCCGCCGGCGTCCCCGCCGAGGTGAAGCGCGAGATCGCCGGGACCCCGGCCGAGTTCTGGGTGCAGATGAATCCCGTCTACTACCCGGCACTGGCCAAGCGGCACGCGGAGGGCATCGTGGCGCTGCCGGACGACTTCACTTCGTAAGCCGGGATTCCCAGGACACGCCGGGTTCGGCGCCCTAGGCTCGTCGGCATGACGCAATCCAGCACGCCCGCCGGGTGGTACGCCGACCCGGCCGGGCGCCACGAGAAGCGCTACTTCGACGGCCAACAGTGGACCGAACACGTCAACTCCCACGGTCGCGCCGGCATCGACCCGCCCGGCGCGCCCAGCCACGTCCCGACCGTCCAGCGCGCACCCGAGAGAGTGCAGCGCGACGTCCAGCGTGCGGGCACGGCGGGGGCGGCTGCCTATCAAGGCGGCGGGACCCTGTTCACCGAGCCGGTCCTGGTGGTGAACCAGAAGGCCAAGCTCATCGAGATCAGCAACGAGTACGCGATCTACGACCAGCACGCCCGCCAGATCGGCGCGGTGCGCGAGGTCGGGCAGAGCGGGTTGAAGAAGGCCGCGCGTTTCGTGTCGTCTCTCGATCAGTACATGACGCACAAGCTGCAGATCACCGACATGTCCGGCCAGCCGGTGCTTGCCCTGACCCGCCCGGCCAAGTTCGTCAAGTCGCGCATCCTCGTCGAGGCGCCGAACGGCCAACCCGTCGGCGAGATCGTCCAGCAGAACGCCTTCGGCAAGATCCGCTTCGGCCTCGAGTCCGGCGGGCACAGCTACGGCCTGATCCAGGGCGAGAACTGGCGGGCGTGGAATTTCTCGATCAAGGACCACACCGGCACCGAGGTCGCCCGGATCACCAAGACATGGGAGGGACTGGCCAAGACGATGTTCACCACGGCCGACAACTACGTGGTACAGATCCACAAACCCCTCGAGGAGCCGCTGCGCTCCCTGGTGCTGGCCGCGGCGGTCTCCGTCGACACCGCTCTCAAGCAGGACTCCCGCGGCTTCGGCTGAGCGACGCTGGCGGAGCGAGCAGCGGGGCTGATCAGGGCCGCGCCTGCCAGCGCTCGACGTCGTCCGGGGTGTCCAGATCGGTGGGGTCGCCTGCGACGGCGACCTCGTCAACCAGCTCGGCGCGGGCGCGCAGCAGGGCCCGGGCACCCTCGTCCGGCCCGGCCAGCTCCAGCGCAGCTCGCCACAGTTGCGGAGCCATGACGATCGGGTGCCCGCGGCGAGCGGCGTAACAGGCCGTCGCGATGCGCCCGGGCGTCCAGGCGCTGACCGTGGCCGCAACAGCGGCCGAGCCGACTCCGGGCGCGTCGACCAGCAGCACGGCGAGCGCGTCGACGTCCCCCGCGGCAGCGACGGCCAGCGCCAGCGACGAGCGCTGACCCCGCTGGGGCGCGGGGTTCACGATCGCCTGCGCGCCAGGCACCGACGTCCCCGCGCGCACCACCGCGAACAACGGGTGGCAGCCGGCCTCGCGCAGGACGAGCACCGCGCGATCGACGAGCCGCGCACCGTCGACGACGAGCTCGGCCTTCGGGCTACCCATCCGGCTACCCGCACCGGCCGCCAGCACCGCCCCGGCTATCCGCGTCACCGACCTATTGTCCAGCCCCGCGGCACCAGCGTCGGGGTGAGGGCGCCTATCCGGCGACGTCGCGTTCTGCCAGCACAGGCGATGGCAGCTGGGTCCCCGGACATCGACTTAGATCCCGAACTAGGCGTCGGCCGCGAAACAGGTGATGCTCGACGGTATGCAACCGGTCGCGTTCGACAACCCGTCCGCCGTCGCAGAGGCTCTCGACGGTGCAGGGTACCTGCCCGACCGGGGGCTCGCGACGGCGGCGTTCCTGGCCCTGCGCATGCATCGGCCGCTCTTCCTGGAGGGCGATCCGGGGGTGGGCAAGACCGCCCTCGCGCAGGCGCTGGCCACCGTCACGGGCGCCGCGCTGGTGCGGTTACAGTGCTACGAGGGCATCGACGCCCGGCAGGCGCTCTACGACTGGGACTTCCCCCGGCAGATGCTGCACCTGCGCGCGGCCGAGGGCGGCGGCGACCGAGACACCCTCGAGGCCTCGCTCTACGACCGGCGTTTCCTCGTGGCCCGGCCGATCCTGCAGGCCCTCGAGACGTCCCCGTCCGCGCTGCTCATCGACGAGATCGACCGCGCCGACGACGAGTTCGAGGCCTTCCTGCTCGAGGTGCTGGCCGAGAACTCAGTGACGATCCCCGAGCTGGGGACGATCACCGCCGAGGTGCCGCCGCTGGTCGTGATCACGTCCAATCGCACCCGTGAGGTGCACGACGCGCTGAAGCGCCGCTGCCTCTACCACTGGGTGGCGCACCCGGACTTCGCGCGCGAGGTCGCGATCGTGCGGCGGCGGGTGCCGGAGGTCAGCGACCAGCTGGTTCAGGACGTCGCGTCGGCCGCAGCACGACTACGCACGTTCGGGTTGCTCAAGCCCCCCGGCATCGCCGAGACAATCGACTGGACGCGCGCGCTGCACGTACTCGGCGCCACCCGCCTCGACGCCACTACCGCCGCCGACACGCTCGGCGCAGTGCTGAAGTACCACGAGGACATCGCCCGGGTGCAGCGCGACCTGGACGCCCTGCTGGGCAGCTAGCGATGCCCGCCCTCGACCAGGATCCCGTCATCACGATGACCGGCTTCGCCCGCGCCCTGCGCTCGGCGGGGGTCGCCGCCGACCCCACCAGGCTGGCCGGCGCGCTCGACGCCCTGACCCACATCGACGTCCTGGACGCCGAGGCCGTCTACTGGGCCGGCCGGGTGACGCTGTGCGGCGAGCCCGACGACCTGCCCCGCTACGACGCGGTGTTCGACGCCTGGTTCCGCGGCCGGGTCCCGCCGCTGCCGGGGCCCAAGCGCCAGGGGCCGCCCGCAGCCGTGCTCCAACTTCGCCCGATCAGTTCCGATGAGCGCGGCGAGCAGGACGCCGAGCACGACGACGAGGTGCTCAACACCGCGGCCAGCGACACCGAGGTGCTGAGCCACCGCGACGTCGCCGGCCTGAGCCAGGCCGAGCGCGACGAGGTCAACGCGCTGATCGCCCTGCTCGCCCCGCGCGTCGGGTCGCGCCGCACCCTGCGCCACCGGCCGCGCGGCCGCGATCAGATCGACGTCGCCCGCACCGTGCGCCAGATGCTTCGTGACGGCGGAGAGACGGCCGACCTCGCCCGGTTGCGCCCGCAGGTCAAGCCGCGCCGACTGGTGCTGCTGCTCGACGTCAGCGGCTCGATGTCGCCCTACGCCGACGTCCTGCTGCGGTTCGCGCACGCCGCGGTGCGCGTGGCCCCGAGCACGACAGAGGCGTTCACGATCGGCACCCGGCTGACCCGGATCACCCGACAGTTGCGGCTGCGCGATCCCGAGCAGGCGCTGGCTGCGGCCGGTAGCGCCGTGCCGGACTGGAGCGGCGGCACCCGGCTAGGCGAGGCGTTGCAGGCCTTCCTCGATCTGTGGGGCCAGCGCGGCGCGGCCCGCGGAGCGGTCGTCGTCATCGCCTCCGACGGGTGGGAGCGCGGCGACGCGGCCTTGCTCGGCGAGCAGATGGCCCGGCTGGCCCGCCTAGCCCACCGCGTCGTCTGGGTGAACCCACACCGTGGCAAGGAGGGGTTTGCGCCCGTCACCGCGGGCATGAGCGCCGCGCTGCCCTACCTCGACGACCTCGTCGCCGGCCACACCCTGGACGCGCTGCATACGCTGGCCGACGTGATCGCTCATGCGTGACGTCCTGACCGAGCTGGCCACCTGGTGGCGGGCCGGCGAGAGCGTCGGCCTGGGCACCGTCGTCGGGACCTGGAAGTCCTCGCCCCGCCAGCCGGGCGCGTCGATGCTCGTCGGGCCCGACGACACCGTGGTCGGCAGCGTCTCCGGCGGCTGCGTCGAGGGCGCGGTGTATGAGCTCGCCGGCGGCAGCCGCGACGACGGCCGGCCGGTGCTGCAGCGCTACGGCGTCAGCGACGACGACGCGTTCACGGTCGGTCTGACGTGCGGCGGGATCATCGACGTGTACGTCGAGCAGGTGAACCGGCAGACCTTCCCCGAGCTCGGCGGGATCGTCGAGGACATCGAGGCCGGCCGCCCGGTGGCCGTCGCGACCATGATCGAGGACATCGACGGAGCGCGGGTTGGCCGGCGGCTGATCGTGCGCCCCGACGGCCACGGCACGGCCGACATCCAGGGCAGTCTGGGCAGCGAGCGGCTCGACGCCGCGGTCGGCGACGACGTGCTGGGGTTGCTGCAGCAGGGCAGCACGCAGATCGTGCGCTACGGCCCCGACGGCGAGCGCCGCGGCGACGACATCGCCGTCTTCGTCGCCTCGTACGCCCCCAAACCGCGGATGATCGTCTTCGGCGCGATCGACTTCGCCGCCGCGGTGGCGCGGATCGGCTCGTTCCTCGGTTACCGGGTCACCGTGTGCGATGCCCGCGGCACGTTCGCCACCGCTAAGCGCTTTCCGGACGCCGACGAGGTCGTCGTGGCCTGGCCGCACCGCTATCTGGCCGAGACCGACACCGATGGGCGGACGGTCGTCTGCGTACTCACCCACGACCCGAAGTTCGACGTGCCCCTGCTCGAGGTCGCACTAAAGCTGCCGCTGGCCTATCTCGGCGCGATGGGGTCTCGGCGCACCAACGACGACCGCAACGCGCGGCTGAAGGAACTCGGCTTCGACGACACGGACCTCGAGCGCTTGCACGCCCCCATCGGCCTCGACGTCGGCGGGCGGACCCCGGAGGAGACGGCCGTGTCGGTCGCGGCCGAGATCATTGCCGCCCGCTGGGGTGGGTCCGGGGCGCAGCTGCGGCAGGTATCGGGACCGATCCACCGCGAATACGGTGCGGTCAGCTGAGCGGATCCACTACGCCGCGCGGCGCGGTGATCGAGCTCTCGTAATCGTCGTCACACCACGCTAGCGTCGGGATCTCGGCACGCTTCTGTGGAGGATCGATGACCAAGATCAACCTGACCGTCGACGGAGTCGTGTACGCCGACGACGTCGAACCCCGCACGCTGCTCGTGCACTACCTGCGTGAACAGGTGGGCAAGGTCGGCACGGTGGTCGGCTGCGACACGAGCAACTGCGGTGCCTGCACCGTCGATCTGAACGGGCAGAGCGTCAAGAGCTGCACCGTCCTGGCCGTGGGCGCCGACGGCGGTCAGGTGACGACGATCGAGGGCCTCGAGGGTGCCGACGGCTCGCTGCACCCGATGCAGCAGGCCTTCCACGAGAACCACGCCCTGCAGTGCGGCTACTGCACCCCGGGCATGATCATGGCCTGCCGCGACCTGCTCAAGAACAACCCACACCCGTCCGAGGACGAGATCCGCGAGGGCATCGAGGGCAACCTCTGCCGCTGTACCGGCTACCAGAACATCGTGAAGGCCGTGCAGGCCGTCGCCGACGCAGGAGTCACCGCATGACGATCATCGAGGACGCTCCCGCCATTGCCACCCCGGCGCCCGAGATCGGCAACGCCCGGGCCCGCCGCGAGGACCGCCACCTGATCACCGGGCGGACGACCTGGGTCGACAACATGGTCGTGCCCGGCATGGTGCACCTGGCCATCCTGCGCAGCCCGATGGCGCACGCGACCATCACCTCGATCGATCCGTCCGAGGCCAAGACCCGCCCGGGCGTGCTGGCTGTGTTCACCGGCCAGGACTTCGCCGACACGCAGGGCAACCTGCCGTGCGCGTGGCCGGTCACCCCCGACATGGTCAACCCGGGCGCGCCGTCGCTGGCCGTCACCCAGGTCAACCACGTCGGCGAGGCGGTGGCCGTCGTGGCCGCGCGCACAAAGGCCGCGGCCCAGGACGCGCTCGAGGCCATCGACGTCGAGTACGAGCCGCTGCCCGCGATCATGAACATGGAGGACGCGCTCAGGGACGACTCCCCGCTCGTCCACCCGAACACCACGTCGAACCGCAGCTACACCTGGGCCTTCGAGGCCGGCGAGGCCGGGACCGGGCAACCGATCCAGCCCGCGCTCGACAATGCCGAGGTCACGGTCAGCCGGCGCTTCCTGCAGCAGCGGCTGATCCCGGCGTTCATGGAGCCGCGTTCGACTCTCGTGCAGCCCCAGGGCGACGGCGTGCTGGTGCACTCCTCCACGCAGATCCCGCACATCCTGCGGACCATGCTGGCCTTGACGCTCGGCATCGACGAGCAGAAGGTGCGCGTCGTGGCGCCCGATGTCGGCGGCGGCTTCGGAGGCAAGATCCCGGTGACGCCCGAGGAGGTCATCACCACCCTGGTGGCCCGCAAGCTGAACAAGCCGGCCAAGTACACCGAGTCCCGCTCCGAGTCGCTGATGTCGGCCCACCACGGCCGGGATCAGATCCAGGACATCACGATCACGGCCAAGCGCGACGGCACGGTCACCGGCCTGGACGTCCACCTGTTCGCCGACATGGGCGCCTACCTGCGCCTCGTCGGACCGGGCGTCCCGGTGCTCGGGGCCTTCATGTTCCCGGCCATCTACAAGTTCCCGGCCTACCGCTTCGTCTGCGAGGGCGTGTTCACGACCAAGACGGCCACCGACGCCTACCGCGGCGCGGGCCGGCCCGAGGCGACGTTCGCGATCGAACGGATCATGGACGAACTCGCGGCCGAGCTGGGCATGGACCCGATGGAGCTGCGCCGCAAGAACTGGATCACCCACGAGGAGTTCCCGTTCACCATGGTCGCCGGGCTGACCTACGACACCGGCAACTACGAGGCGGCCACCGACAAGGCCCTCGAGCTGATGGGCTGGGACGAGCTGCGGGCCGAGCAGCAGCAGCGCCGGGAGTCGAAGGATCCGATCCAGCTCGGGTTGGGCATCTCGACGTTCACCGAGATGTGTGGCCTGGCCCCGTCACGCGTCCTGGGCTCGCTGGCCTACGGCGCCGGCGGCTGGGAGGCCGCCTCGGTGCGCATGCTGGCCACCGGCAAGGTCGAGGTCGTCACCGGCGCCAGCGCCCACGGCCAGGGCCACGAGACCGCGTTCTCCCAGATCGTCGCCGACAAGCTGGGCGTGAAGTGGGAGGACGTCGAGGTCATCCACGGCGACACGCAGTCCTCGCCGAAGGGTCTGGACACCTACGGTTCGCGCTCGCTGGCCGTCGGCGGCATTGCGATCGTCAAGGCCAGCGAGAAGGTGGTGGCCAAGGCCAAGACGATCGCCGCGCACATGCTCGAGGCCAGCGAGGACGACCTGGAGTTCGAGGCCGGGACGTTCTCGGTGAAGGGCTCCCCCGGCTCGGGCGTGTCCATCGGCGAGGTCGCCTTCGCCACCTTCATGGCCCACGACCTGCCCGACGGTGTCGAGCCCAGCCTGGACTCGGACGCCGTCTACGACCCGGAGAACTTCTCCTTCCCGCACGGCACCCACCTGTGCGCGGTCGACATCGACACCGAGACCGGCATGGTCAAGATCCGCAAGTATGTGTGCGTGGACGACGTCGGCACCCCGGTCAACCCGTTGATCATCGAGGGCCAGGTGCACGGTGGCCTGGCGCAGGGCATCGCCCAGGCGCTGTTCGAAGAGGCAGTCTTCGACGACGACGGCAACCTGACGACGGGCACCTTCGTCGACTACACGCTGCCCTCGGCCGCCGACCTGCCGTCGTTCACCACCGACCGCACCGAGACGGCCTCGACGACCAACCCGTTGGGCGTCAAGGGCGTCGGCGAGGCCGGCACGATTGCCTCGACCCCCGCCGTGGTCAACGCCGTGGTCGACGCGCTGCGGCCGTTCGGCGTCAACGACATCCAGATGCCGGCCACCCCCGAGCGGGTCTGGCGGGCCATCCACGGCGCACAGAAGTCCGAGCGCGCCGAGAACGGTACGAACGCCTACGGCGGGTCAAGTACGGCCACCTCGGACGGGGGGAACTGACATGATTTCCGCAGAGTTCGACTACGCCCGGCCCACCTCAGTGGGCGAGGCAGTCACCGCCCTGGGTGACGCCGGCGAGGACGCGAAGCTGATGGCTGGCGGCCAGTCGCTCATCCCGATCCTGCGGCTGCGGCTGGCCTATCCCAGCACCGTCGTCGACGTCAGTCGGGTGGCCGAGATGCGTGGCGTGCGCGACGACGGCAACGCCATCGTCATCGGCGCCATGACCACGCACGACGAGATCCTGCGCGACGCGCTGGTCAAGGAGCACGCCCCGCTGATCGTGCAGGCCACCCACACCGTGGCCGACCCGCAGGTCCGCCACCGCGGCACGTTCGGTGGCGCGTTGGCCCACGCCGACCCGGCGGGCGACCTCGGCGCCGTCGCCCTCACACTGGGTTGCGAGTTCGTGGCGCACGGCTCCGCCGGCGAGCGACGGATCGCCGCCGCGGACTTCTTCCAGGACTACCTCACCACGGCGCTGACGCCCGACGAGGTGCTCACCGCGATCCGCGTGCCCAAGCTCGGCGCGGGGTGGTCGTCGCACTACGAGAAGTTCAATCGCGTTGCCCAGGCGTGGTCTATCGTCGCTGTCGCAGCGCTGGTCCGGCGCGAGAACGGCTCGATCGCCGAGGCCCGGATCGGGCTCACTAACATGGGTTCGACGCCGCTGCGCGCGAGCGCCGTGGAGTCCGCGCTCGCCGGCGCCGACGCCTCCGAGCAGGGCATCGGCGCAGCGGCCGAACACGCCGCCGAAGCAACCAGCGCCCCGTCCGACCTGTCCGGCAAGGCCGACTATCGTGAGCACTTGGCCAGAGTCCTCACCAAGCGTGCCGTGCTGACGGCGGCAGGAAGCTAGGGAAACCGTTGAAGCTCGAGCACTCCTTCACCGTTCCGACCGGCATCGACGAAGCCTGGCGCATCCTGCTCGACATCGAGCAGATCGGCCCCTGCATGCCAGGTGCCGCGATCGACTCCGTCGACGGTGACGACTTCACCGGCACCGTCAAGGTGAAGCTCGGACCGATCGGGCTGACCTACAAGGGCAAGGCCAGCTTCATCGAGAAGGACGAGGCCACGCACCGCGCAGTCATCGACGCGCGCGGGCGCGACTCGCGGGGCAACGGCACCGCTGCAGCGAAGGTCACCGCGGTGCTCGAGGACCAGGGTGGCAGCACGCTGGTGAAGGTCGACACCGACCTCGACATCACCGGTAAGCCGGCCCAGTTCGGGCGCGGGGTGATGGTCGACGTCGGCAACAAGCTGATCGGGCAGTTCGCCGACAATCTGGCCACCACGATCCGTAGTGGCGAGGGCTCCGCCGAAGCACCGGTCGAGACGCCGACCGCACCGGCCCGCAAGCGGACCGCGCGGCCCAAGCCGACCCCGGCCACCGCGGAGTCGTCCGGCTCGGCCGACGAGGCTCCCGTCATCGACGGCACCGCCGAGCCAGAAGCTCCGACGGCCGTTGAGGCAGTGGCCACGGCGGGCCCGATCGAGCGGGCCGCGGTCGAGGCGGTGGCTGCCGGACCGGGTTACTCCGCGCCGTCGGAACCGACTGCGAGCGATGATGCGCCTCACGAGTCGGCCGACGATGCGGCCGGTGGTGTCAACGGCCACGAGCCCAAGCGTCCGTTCACGCCGCCACGCGAGGTCGAGCCGATCAACCTGATCGAATCGGCCGGGCCCGCCGTCGCCAAGCGCCTGGCACCGGTCGCCGCCGCGTTACTGGTGCTGCTGATCGTCCTGCGCCGACGCGCCAAGCACTGACCCCGCACCAGGTGGATCACGACACACTGGGTGCGTCCACCGGCCGGGCGCTCGCGCACCGCCTGGCCGTGGCGCAACGCGATGCCCGGGTGCCCTCCATCGTCGCGTCGGTCGCGCGGCGCGGGGAGCCGGTGTGGTTCGGCTCCGCCGGCCTGGTCGATGGTGTCGAACCAAGCCCCGACACCGAGTACCGCATCGGCTCGATCACCAAGACGATGGTGGCCGTCTGCGTGCTGCGGCTGGTCGAGGCCGGTGCACTTGACCTCGCTGACCGCATCGGCGACCACCTGCCGGACTCGCCGGCCCCCGACTCGACGATCTACCAGCTGCTGAGCCATACCGCTGGTATTGCGAGCGAGACCCCGCCGCCCTGGTGGGAGCGGACCTCCGGCGAGACCCGTCCGCAGCTGCGTGACGTGTTGACCGCGGACCCGTTGCGCCACGTGCCCGGCCGCGTCCACCACTACTCCAACCCCGGTTTCGGGTTGCTCGGCGCGCTGGTCACCGCCAAGGTCGGCCGGCCGTGGTTCGACGTCCTGCGCGATGAGGTCCTGGTCCCCCTCGGGATGACCCGTACCGACTACCTGCCCACCGGCGCCCACGCACTCGGGTGGGCCGTCCATCCTTGGGCCGACGTCCTGTTGCCCGAGCCGTCCACGACCACGGGCTGCTGGCCGGCGCGGGTCAGCTGTGGTCGACGCCCGGTGACCTGTGCCGGTTGGGGGTGTTCCTCGGTGGCGACGGTGCCGGGTTGCTGGCGCCCGACACGGTCGAGCTGATGCGCACCCCGGCGGTGGCCCCGGGTGACCCGACCTGGACTGCTTCGTACGGGCTCGGCGTGCAGCTGCTGCGCCTCGGCGAGCACGTCGTCTACGGGCACACCGGCTCCATGCCGGGCTTCCTGGCCGTCATGATGACGGCACCCGATGACGGACTCACCGTGAGTGTGCAGAGCAACGCCTGGTCGGGGCTCGCGATGGGTGCGGTGCTCACCGACCTGCTCGCGATCGTCCGCGACCGCGAGCCGACGATGCCGGTCCCCTGGGCGCCGGCCGAGACCGTCGACGATGACGCGTACGAGCTGATCGGGCCGTGGTACTGGGGCGCGGTGCCGGTGTCGATCTCGCTACGGGCCGACGGCCACCTCGACCTTGCCGGCATCGGTACCCGCGGGCGCGCGGCCCGCTTCGTACGCTCCCACGACGGCCGGTGGCGGGGCCGAAACGGCTACTACCACGGCGAGTTCCTGGACGTCCGGCGAGACAGCTCGGGCGCGATCACGCACCTGGATCTCGGGTCGTTCGTGTTCACCCGGCAGCCGTACGCGCCCGCCGAGGTGGTGCCGGACGGTCTGGACCTCGGCGACTGGCGGCGCTGAGCGACGCCGCGAACCACGCGGCGATCTCCTCGCCCGCCACGATGCCGTCGGCCGCGGTGACCTCGATGTGCGGCGCGCTCCAACCGCTGGCCACGAGCTCCCCGTGGCGAGCCGCGATGCCCGCGTTGGCGGCGAGCAGCAGGTCGGCGTCGAGCAGGGAGTCCCCGGCGGCCAGCACCCGGTCGCTGCCGGTGCGCCGGACGATTTCGGCCACGGCCGCGCTCTTGGTCAACGACGTCGGCACCCAGTAGAGCTTGCGACCCTGCAACGACACCTGCCAGCCGCGCTCGGCGGCCCACGCGGCCTCGTCGGCGACGAACGTGTCCGGCAGGCCGGCGCGGTCGAGCACGGCGTAGCAGAACAGGTCGCTCGCCGTACGCACGAGCTTGGTCCATTCCGGCCGGCAGGTGTCCTGCGCGTGCGCCAGCACCTCTGCGACGGGCGCGCCGGCAGTGACCCGCTCGGCCACTGCTCGACCCCAGTCGACGTCCGGTACGCCGTCGACGAGCAGCACGCCACCGTTGGCGGCGACGGCGAAGGCGGTCGGCCCGCCCGGTAGGCGCACCCGCGCAAGCTGCTCTGGAGTCCGGGTAGTGGTCGCGACGACGGTCGCTTGCTCAGTCAGCTCGGCCATTGTCGCCGCTGCGATGGCCGTCATGAACGACGAGTCGACGCCCTGATACTGCTCCACCGCGGCGATGGCCGCGGACCCACCGCCCCACCGGGCGATCGCGCGGCGGGAATAGATCAGGGTCTGGTCGAGGTCGGTGGCAATGAGAGTCGTCATCCGCTCACCGCCGTCCCGTCCGCACCCGTCGCTCCGCGGGTGTAGCGGGGGTGGATGAGCCCGACGCAGCTGTAGGTCAGGTCGTCGACCTCGCGGACGGGCACCCCGCGCTGCTCGGCCAGCAATCGGACGTGCGGCAGGTCGGCGCCGGCGCGCACGAGCACAGCCCAGGGCACCCGGCGCAGCAGCACCCGGGTTGTCTCACCCACCCCGGGCTTGACGAGGGTGACGTCACCGATGTCGTACTCGGCGCTGATCCGCTCGACCTCCGCCCAGCCTGTCCACGTCGGCGTGCGGTCGGCGGCGCGCGCCGCCGCCACGCCGGCCTGCACGGCCGAGGCGACCTCGGCGAACCGGTCGGTGATCGCGTCGAGGAAGCGGTTGGAGACGTCGCCGGCCGCCAGCTCGCGATAGAACTTGGCGCCGTGGAACTGGCCGGGCGCCAGCACGTCGCGGTTCAGGACGGTGCGCGACACCAGCCCGGACACCGTCGAGTTCAGGCAGGCCGACGGGATGAGGAAGTCGTCGCGGGTGCCGTACGTCGACACACACCGGCCCGGATCGGCGAGGACAGCGAGGTCGGGGTGGAAATCGGTGCCCAGCAAGGCGTTGGCGTCCTCGACCGCGGCGGCGAGCTCGCGGGCAATGGCGCCCTTACCGGTCCAGCCGTCGACGAAGACAACATCGGCCGGATCGTGGTGCCGAGCCAGGTAACGCAGCGCGTTGGCGTCGATGCCCCGGCCGCGCACGATGCTGACCGCATAGTGCGGCAGCTCGATGCCGTGCTGCGATGCGGCCCAGCGACGCATCAGCACGCCGACCGGCGTGCCGGCGCGGGCCAGCGAAGCCAACACGACCTGTCGGCCGCGTTCGGCGAGTACCAGCTCGGTGACCGCGCCGACGGCGTGCGCGATGCGGGCTGCCGCATCGTCCAGGGCGGCCTCGAACAGCGCCCGGTACGCGGCGTCGGGCTGGTACTCGACCGGCAGCGATTCGGCGTAGTGCGCGCCGCCGGACTGCACCGCCTCCTCGCGCTCCTCGGTGGGGGCCTCCAGGGCGGCGTCGGAGAGGTCGGTGAGCAGCCAGGCGACCTCGTCGGCGGCGTAGGACCCGAACGCCGGTCCGCGCAGCGGGGTGGGCAGCGGTGCGTCGGTCGGCAGGACGGCGACGTGCACCCGCTCGCAGCTCCGGCTCAGTTCGCGCACCAAGCCGGTGCGGAACTCAGGGGTATCGGCGTCGGAATCGACGACGACGACGACGTCACTGAAGTCGAGGCCGATGTTGTAGGCGAAGCGCGGCCCCGGCCCGTCCTCGGCATGATCGTGCGCAGGGAAGGCGAGGGCGGTGCGGATCGGGTACCCGTCCTCGTCCAGGGCGAGCACCGGCGAGCGGGTCGTCGAGGAGACCCGCACGTCCGCGCGCTCGCCCAGCGCGAGACCGATCAGCAACGGCGCGTACATCAGCTCTTCGGTCCCGAGCGCGAGCGTGCGGGGGCCGACCAGTTCGACGCGGGCGGCAAGTGCCTGCGCCGCGGCCCGGGCCGACGCGTACTGCCCAGCGACGAAGCCGTGCCGGCCGCCGACCGGGACGCCGGCCGGCCAGCCGCGGACCTCGACGACCTCGGCGGTCCCGTCGCCGGTGCCCTGCGAAGGGCTGAGGTGCTGCGCCACGAGGTCGGCGACCCGCGGCGCGAAATCGTCAGGTGTGGTCAGCGAGCCGGCGGCCAGGGCCACGACGTCCACCGGTACGCCCAATTCGTCGGCGAAGCGAACCAGCGTGGCGCGGTCGGCCGGGGCACGCAGGTCGACCAGCGCCGCCACGACATAGCGCTCCCGCGGTGCCGCGGCGTGCAGGGCCCGGATCGTGTTCATCGCCGTGCGACCGGTGGAGAACTCGTCGTCTACCAGGACGAGCACCGGCTCACCGGTGAAGGCCTTGACGTCGGCGGGTAGCAGCTGGTGGCTCGTCGCGTGGCTGTGCTCCTCCTCGAACCCGGCGAACGGGTGCGCCGTGCCGACCACGCGCCGGGTGGACTGCAGGTAGTACGCGCCCAACGCCTCGGCCACGCAGTGCCCCAGGCCGGTGGCCGTCTCGGCGAAGCCAAGCACCGCGGCCGGCCGCCCGTCGAGTTGCTTGGCCACCAACTCGCCGAGCAGCAGGCCGGCGCCGTGCACCGCCGCGGGTGGCGCCGGGATGTGCTTGCCCAGCACCGTCGAGACCAGCAGCTGTGGTCGCTTCGGGTTGCGCCGCAGCGCCACCTGAACCAGGTCCTCGAGCGGAACGACAGCATCGATGTCAGGCGTCACCACGGCGCCCAGGTGGTCGGAGACCCAACTCATGGGTGCAGGACCGCACCCAGCAGTTCGACGAACGACACGCCCTCGCGCACCACGCCGAACAGCCGGGCCCGCAGCAGGGTGCGCTCGGCCCACGCGGTGTGCGGCTTGCTCTCGTTCATCTTGTTTCCGAAGCTGGACGCGGCCGCACCACCGTGGCCGTTGGTGGCCACGATGTCCTTCGCGTCGGCCCATTCCTCCTGCGCCACGACGGACAGGGCGTTGACCGCCGCGACGTGCGTGGGGTGGATGACCGTCTTGCCGGTGAGCCCGTTCGCGCGGTCGAGGACCACCTCGCGGATCAGCCCGTCCAGGTCGGCGGCGAGCAGTTCGGCGCGCAGCGCGCGGTCCTCGTGCTCGGCGAAGGGTGTCTCGCGCAGCTGCGGCTTGAAGATGCGCTCGGACGTCGGGAAGTACTCCCACACCGGGCCGCTGACCACATAGCTGTCGTCAGTCGCGCCGGGAGAGTCGACGCGGGTGAACACGTCGAGCACCGAGGCAATGGCGTCGCTGATCACCCGCAGGTCCCAGACGGTGAAATCGCGCGCGCGGCGCAGCCCGTAGGCAGCGGACAGGTCGGTGGCCCCTACCCGAACGGCCGGGACGAGGTGGCGGTACTTGTCCAGCAGCCGGCGCGCAGCAAGCAGGCTGACCGCCCGCGATTCGGCGTGGCCGTACTCCGGCGACTCGAGCACGGGCATAGCCAGCATCCGCTGCCCGAGCGCTTCCCCGCTCGCCAGGACGGCGTCGAGGTAGTCGGCGCCGTTGAGCTCGGTGAACTTGGGCAGCACGAATCCGGTCAGCACGTCGGCCCGCTCGCCGAGGCCGTCGACGATCATCGGGATCTGGTCGGGGTGCCGCACCCGCACGAAGACGAGGGGCAGCGCAGCACCATCACGGTGCAGGCGACCCAGCTGGTGGATCGCGTTCAGTTCGGCCGCGGCCAGTTCGCTGTCGGGCACGGAGTCCTCGAGGCAGACGACCATGCTCATGACGCCGGTGGCCGCGCGCCGCTCGATGTCCGCCGCCAGGTTCGGCCTGGTGGCCGGGCAGTACAGCGTCGCGCCCATCGCCACCCCCAGCAGCGCCGGGCCGTCGTCGACGTCGAAGGCATGCGGTGGCTGCGCGAACAGCCGGTCCCGCTCCTCGTCGGCGAGGAAATCGAAGTGCCTCATCCGCGCATAGTGCCACGGGCAGGTGTACGCGGCGCTTACGTCGCGCGAACGCTCGGGCCGCGATCCGGCACCCCGATCTGGCACGATTTCGCGCATGACGCAGATGAGCATGGGCAGCAACGTCCCGATCCCGGCCACCGCTGTCCGCGCCACCCTGCGCTTCGGCGCCGGGCCCGGGATACCCGACGTCGACGCCTCTGCGCTGCTGCTGAACGAGTCCGGCATGGTCGGCGCCGACACCGACTTCGTGTTCTACAACCAGCCGCAGCACCCGAGCGGCGCGGTGCGGATGGCCGGCCGGCTGCCGCCCCCGCAGGCCTCGGACCAGATCGATGTCGACCTGTCGCTCGTGCCCGCGAACATCACCCGGATCGTCCTTGCCGCGTCGGCCGACGGCGGCACGTTCGGGCAGGTGCCGGCCCTGGAGATGGTGCTGCTCGACCTCATCAGCGGCGCGGTGCTCGCGTCCTTCCCGATGCAGGCCGGTCCGGAGACTGCTTTCGTCAGCGCCGAGATCTACCGGCGCAACGACCAGTGGAAGTTTCGCGCCGTCGGGCAGGGGTACTCGACGGGATTGGCCGGGCTGGCCGCCGACTTCGGCATCGAGGCCAGCGGGCCGGCCGAGCCAGCTGCGGCTCCGGCAGCGCCTGCTCCCGTTGCCCAGCCGGCTCCCGCAGCTCCGCCTCCGACGCCGGTGCCCACAACCCCGTCAGCCGCGCCGAGCGAGCCCGGCTACGATCCGCTGCTCGACCTCAGCTGACGGTGACCTAGGGGTTCAGCGAGGTGGCAACGTAGATCAGCTCGTCGCCGGCCTGTAACGGCGCGGCCCCGGCGTGGTCGTAGTGCAACAGCGCGGCGCCGCGCAGCACGGCCAGCACCGGCTGGTCGAGGGCGCGAGGATCGACACCGACCTCGGCCGGCCGCACGAGGCGCTGCGTCAGATCGAGCCCGGTGCCGAACGAGACCAGGTCCTCGACGGACCTCGACGGCTTGCGGGCCCGGCGGCGTCAGGCCCAGCAGGCGGCCCACCGTCTCGGACGACACGATGACCGAGCTGGCGCCGCTCTGCCGCAGCAGGTCGGCGCTGTGCGACTCGCGGGCCGCTCGATCAGCGCACATGGCAGCGTCTCCTCGTGCGCCGCGTCGCCCTGCACCGCGACGTGCCTGGCATCGGCCGCCGCAGCCACCGGCGCCGACCGGGCGTCGACGTCCACGATCCGGGGTGATGTCGCCGTAGCCCGTGGTCGTCAGCGTGCCGTTGTGTAGTACAGCGCGTCGACCGCGGACATGCTGCCGTCGTGGCTGTCGGTGTAGGAGTTGCGCTCGATCAGCACGATGAGCCAGTTGACGCCGACGATCAGCAGCGCCAGCGCAACCCGGGCCAGGATCGCGGCCACCGGGTTCCGTAACCGCAGGTGTTCCAGCAACCGGACGGTCGGCTTCGGCGCGGTCACGCTAGCTGCCTCTTGCGGCGGACACAGGCGAATGCGACACGATGGGGCCATGACGGCCATCAGCAAGGGCGGCAACTGTCCGATCGACGTGCCGACCGTGCGCGCAGTGCTCTCGTGGACCGGCGGCCCGGGGGTGCCCGACGTCGACGCCTCCGCACTGCTGCTTCAGGAGTCCGGCCGGGTTACCGACGACGGTGACTTCATCTTCTACAACCAGCCGCAGCACGCGTCGGGCGCGGTGCGGCACCTGGGCAAGCAGGCCACGGCCGACGCGGTGGAGGTGCAGTTCGCCGCGTTGCCGCCGACCGTAGAGCGGGTCGTGCTCGCGGCCTCGGCCGACGGCGGGACGTTCGGTCAGGTGCCCGGCCTGCGGCTGACGCTCTCCGACGCGGTATCGGGAACGCCGATCGCGGTCTATAACATGACCGCCGCCACCGAAACCGCGATCCTCAGCGGCGAGCTCTACAAGCGCAACGGCACCTGGAAGTTCCGGGCCGTCGGGCAGGGTTACGCCTCCGGTCTGGGTGGCCTTGCCACCGACTTCGGCATCTCCGTGGGCGACGACCCCGCGCCCGCTGCTCCCCCGCCGCCACCGCCCGCAGCTGCGTACCCGAGCACGCCGATGCCGCCCCCACCGCCGCCGGGCCCGGCGCCGCAGTTCCCGGGAACCGCGCCAGCGGCACCGGCAACTGCGCCCGCTCCCGTGAACCTCGACAAGGGCCGGGTGAGCCTCGTCAAGGGTTCGCGCGTGAGCCTGGTCAAGTCCGGGGCGCCGCCGCTCGCTCAGGTGACCATGGGCCTGGGTTGGGATCCGGCGCGCGGTCGCGGCAACATCGACCTCGACGCGTCGGTGATCGCCTTCGACCACACCGGTAAGGAGCGCGAGGTCGTCTTCTTCGCCCACAAGAAGGGCTTCAAGGGCGCGATCCGCCACCAGGGAGACAACCTCACCGGCAAGGGCGACGGCGACGACGAGAAGATCGACGTCGACCTCACCGCGCTGCCGCCGGACATCACGACCCTGGTCTTCACGATCACGTCGTTTCGCGGTCAACGGTTCACCGACGTCAAGAACGCCTTCTGCCGGCTCGTCGAGTCGAACAGTGGCACGGAACTCGTGCGCTACAACCTCTCGGAGTCCGAGCCGGCCACCGCCGTATTGATCACCGCGCTGCGGCGCACGCCCGACGGCACGTGGGAGATGCGCGCGCTCGGCGAGTTCCAGGACGCCAAGACCGGCAAGGGGCTCGTCGGCCCGGCCACTCGGCACGCCACCGCCCCGTAGGCACGACTCAGTCGACCGGCGACCGGTCGTCGCGCCAGGCGATCCGGTCGTAACCGTAGGCGCGCGCAGCCTCGCGGACGTCACCGACGATGGACTCCATCTCGGCCCGGATCACCAACTCGCCATCCAGGTTGTACAGGGACAGCAGCACCGCGACGGTGCTCTGGTACAACGTCTCGAGCGGCAGTTCGAGCCGGCCGCCGCCGAAGGTGTCGAGCACCAGCGTGCCGCCCCACACCAGCGGCGTGCGGGACTCGGAGAAGGCGTAGACCGAGATCCGCTCGATGTCGCGGATCTGGCGCAGGTCGACCGACAGCCGCTCGTACTCCTCGCTCCCGGCCACGATCACCGGACGACGTGATGAGGGCGCGAACCGATTACCGCCCGCGTGCTGCACGGTCGACGTCCCGCCCGAACGGAACTGATACACCGCGCCCAGCCGCAGGTCGCCGACCTCCGCCGAGCACACGGCCTCGATCGTCAGGTGCCCCACGGCGGACTGGACCCGGGTCAGGGTGACGGTGGGTTCCTTGACGCTGAGCAGAATCTGCTCGCGTCCGCCGACGCGTCGGTCCTGGCGCCGCGTCAGCGCGGGTCCACGAGGGGTGGGCGGGGCAGCTGCTGCGCTCGCCGGCACCGAGGGCGAGGCGGCTGCCGGTCGCGACGACAGGTCCAGCGGGTCGGCGGCCGCGGGCGAGGACGCGGCTGGCGCGGGCGGCACCACCGGTCGGCGGTCGGGCCGGCTGAAGTCGATCTTCGGCCTGGACGCGGCCGGCGGCGGTGCGGCCGGTGCAGGCACGTCCTGGCGCGGGCGATGATGAGAGTAGTCGATCGACGCAGGAGCCAGGGGTGGGGCGGGCGGCCGCGGCCGCGAGCGGCGACGCAGGAAAGTCAGGTCGGCCCGCGGCGCAGCGGTGGCCGGGTCGGTGTTCAGAGCGGGATCCCGTAGTCCGTCGCAATACCGGTGATGCCTTTCGAGTAGCCCTGACCCAACACCTTGAACTTCCAGTCCGGCCCGTTGCGATACACCTCACCGAGGCTGACCGCGGTCTCCGCGTGAAACGCCCGCGACAGGTCCTCGGAGCGCACCAGCTCAGCGTGGCCGGCGGCATTGAGTACCCGCACGACGCACGAGCGCAGCTGGCCGAGGGTGCGTCGCTGGGCCGGCCCGTCGTTGATGTAGAGCACGAGCACGATCCGCTCGATCCCGGGCGGCACCGCGGCCAGCTCGATCTCAAGCTGCTCGTTGTCGCCGTCCAGGCTCTGTTCGAGGTGCTGCGTCGACTGCTCGGGCGAGCTGATCTGGTTGAAGAAGACGAAGTCCTGGTCGCTGCGGGCCCGCCCGTCCGGACCGCAGAGCACGGCCGCAAGCACCAGGTTGTCATCGAGCACGCGCTCGGCTCCGGCGTTCCACGTCACCCCGACCACGAGCGTCTGCAGCCCTGGGACCTCGCGGGTGAGCGCGACGTTGGCGCCACGTTTCATCTCGGCCATCTCGGTGTGGAGCCTAGTGTCCGACGATGAGAGCTACAGGTCGAGGTCCGAGCGGCTGAACTTCGTCTGCAGGAAGTTGCCCTGGGTGAACAGGGCGTTGACGTCGTGCTCGCGCGCCGCCGTGGCCAGCTCGCCGGCCGCGCCGGCGAGGGAGTCCAGCTGCTCGCGCAGCGCGGCCCGTGGCGTGCGCCCCGAGGGACCGACCTGGTCGGTAAGCCGCGGGTCCAGGTTCAGGTACGTCCGCAGCGTCGTGGGCAGGTAATCCCCGACGATGCCCTTGATCTGCACCACCGCATAGACGTCGAGCTGGTCACCGGTGGCGGTGTCGATGACCTCGCGGATGCGGTCGGTGATCTCGCGGGCAACAACTACGGCCTCGACCGGCAGCTTGCCCGCGCTGCGGTTGATGAACTGCACCAGCTCCCATTGTTCACGCAGCAACTGCTGAGGCGAGTCGTCCTCCTCCGCCGGGTCGGGCGCCGGGGCGGGCTCGTCGTGCCCGCGACGGAACAGGACCATGGCGCGGACCGGTCAGGAGCCGGGCAGCGCGTTCGGGTTGCCACCCGGCAGCTCGGCGGTCGCGCCTTCCTGGCGGCGGGTCCGCTCGAGATAGGGCCGAGCCCGCTCGATCTGACCCTCCAGCGCCGTGACGGTCTGCGCCATCGAGTCCGTGGCCTGGGCCCGGAACGAGTCGATCGCGTCCATGGTCTGGAAGACGTTGTCGAACGCGGCCTGCAGCTTCTGCACGTCGATCGTCGAGCTGGCCGCCTGCTGGTTGATCTCGGCGCCCTGGATGCGCAGCTGGTTGGACGTCGACTCGATGAGGTTGGACGTCGTGGTGTTCAGCGCGCTGATCTGGTCGAGGACCAGCTTCTGCCGGGCGAGCGCCTGCGACACGATCACCGCGGTGCGCAGCGCCGAGATGGTTGTGGTCTGCGCGCGGTCGACGCCCTTGATCAGCTCCAGGTTGTTCTTGCGGACGAGGTCGAGGGCCATGTAGCCCTGCACCGAGACCGCCATCTGGGTCATGATGTCCTGGCGGCGTTGCCGGATCGCGAACAGGGCATCGGACTTCAGGGTGTTGGCGTTCTCGGTGTTCCCGGCGGCTTCGAGCTCGGCGACCTTCTGCGTGACGGCCTCGTCCAGGGCGGTGGCGAGCGCGTTGTACTCGCTCAACTTGCCCATGGTCGTCCACATGTTGACCTTCTCGGTCTCGATGGCTGCGTTGTCCTTGCGCAGGTCATCCTGACCGGCCTCGAGAGCCTTGATGATCGCGTTCAGCTGGGTCTGTGCGGACTCGTACTTCTGGAAGTAGCGGGCGATCTTGTCGCCGCCCGGGAGCCACTTCAGCACCTTCTTCATGCCGGTGAGGTCGGCGCGACTCGGGTCCAGCTCGGTGACGGTGTTGCGCAGCTCGTTGAGCGTGCCGGCAACGCGGGTCTGGGCGTCGCCGCCCCCGCTGCCCTTACCGGCCTTCATCGCCGCAGCCGGCCGGTCGAGCATCCGGTTCGACACCTGGGCCGACGCGCGCAGTTCCTTGTCACCCATCGAGGTGATGGCGTCGACCTTCTTGGTGAACTCCGGCGCATGGACGTCCATGGCGGCGAGCTCGTTGGCGAAAGCCGCCGCCCGGGAGGCCAGCTCGTTCTTCTTGGCGTCGTCGACGGGCACCGCGCCGGCGACCTGCTCCTCCTTGACGACCGACACCGGCGCGGGTGGGGTCAGGACGAGACCACCGGCGGCAGGGGCGGCAGCCGGTGCGGCCGCGGTCAGTGCCGTAACGGCGTTGAGGTCCAGTTCGGACATTTATCGACTCCTAGGTCCGAGGGTTCGATCGCTACGTTACTTGCGTCCGGCTGTCCAGTTCATGCCCCAGCCGTACACCTCGTCGAGCTTGCGCTGGGCGCCGTTGAGGTAGTTGACCTCGCGGTGCACGACGAGCGCGCCGTTCTCGTTGCTCAGCAGGGCAATGGCACAGATGCGCGCGCCGTCCTGCGGGTCGTCGAGGTGGATCTCGATGGGGGCGGCGCCGCGCGGCGTGATGGTCGTCAGACCCTGCGCCTCGGCCCAGTTCGCCGCGCCCTCGTAGATCAGGGCGAAGACGAGGATGCGCCGGATCTCGGCCAGACCCTCGAGGTTGATGAACAGGTTCTCACCGGTGCTCACCGCGCCGGAGCGGTCGTCACCGTCGAGCCAGATGAGGTCCTGGCTGCCCGTGCGCGGCCGGGCGCGGAAGGCGTTACCCAGTGCCTGCACCACGCCCTTGCTGCCGTCGGCGAACTCGTAGAGACAACCCAGGTCGAGGTCGAGCTGGGTGTTCTTGCGGAAGAACCCCTTGGCCGGCGGCTTGGCGTTCCAGTTCAGGTTGATCGCCATCACGCCGGAGTTGCCGCCGTGCTTGGTGAGCGACACGGACGGCGCCGACTTCGTCAACGTGACCTTGCTCAGCGATACGCCACCCGCAGGGGGCCCAGCAGGCGCGGCGCCCGGGCGTTTGGTGTAGTCGATTCCCATGGCAATTCCTCTCAGTCGAACGCTCAGACGGCCGCCGGCTCGACGGTCTTGGCGTCGGGCTCGGTGGTGTCGCCCTCGCGCTTGTTGCGCAGGATCGAGGACAGCAGCGCCAAGCCGATGAATGCGACACCGATCAGACCGGTGACGACTTCCGGCACCTCGTACTCGATGCTGATCAGCAGGATGACGGCCAGCGCGCCGATGGCCCACAGCGCACCGTGTTCGAGGTAGACGTACTCGTTCAGGGTCCCCTGCCGAACCAGGTACACGGTGAGTGAACGGATGAACATCGCGCCGATGCCCAGGCCGATCGCGATGATGATCGGGTCCGGGGTGATGGCAAAAGCGCCGATGACCCCGTCGAAGCTGAACGACGCGTCCAGGACCTCGAGGTACAGGAACAGGAAGAACGCGGCCTTGCCGGCCACCTGCATGACCTGTGGTCTGGCCGCGGCACCGGCACCGGCGGTCTCGCCATCGTCGTCGTCTCCATCGTCGACATCAAAGAACTCACCCAGCCCGTTCACCAGCAGGTAGGTGCCCAGTCCGAGCACGCCGGACACCAGGATCGTGGAGATGCGGTCGGGCTGCGCGGTGTCGGCGCTCTTGCCCAGCGTGTAGGCCGAGGTGGCCAGCACGCCGAGTGCGATCACGACGGAGAGCTGGTCGAGCTTGCCGATCTTGGCCAGTGGCTTCTCGATCCACGACAGCCAGGTGATCTCGCGTTCCTCGAAGACGAAATCGAGAAACAGCATGAGCAGGAACATTCCGCCGAAGGCCGCGATGGCGGGGTGCGCCTGGTGCAGCAGGTAACCGTAGGTGCCCTTCTCGTCCGGGTCGCCCTTCTCCAGCGCCAACCGGACGGCCTCGACCGGGTTCAGCTTGGCCGTGATCCCGACGATGAGCAGCGGGAAGACCAGCCGCATGCCGAACACGGCGATGGCCACGCCGACGGTGAGGAAGATCTTCTGCCAGAACGGCGACATCTTGACCAGGACGGTGGCGTTGACGACGGCATTGTCGAAGGACAGCGATATCTCCAGGACAGCCAGGATCGCGGCCAGCGCCAGACCCTCGCCGCTGTCATAGACGAAGCCGAGCACTAGCCCGACGACGGCTATGGCGATGGACCACCCGAAGGTTCTAAAGAACACTGAGAACACCCTGTCCGAGTCGCTGCCGTCAGCCGACGTTCACGCCGAAGTCCAGGGCGATACCCCGAAGTCCGGTGCTGTAGCCCTGGCCGACGGCACGGAACTTCCAGTCGGCGTTGTTGCGGTACAGCTCGCCGAAGATCATCGCGGTCTCGGTGGACGCGTCCTCGGACAGGTCGTAGCGGGTGATCTCGGCGCTGTCAGCTTGGTTGACCACGCGGATGTAGGCGTTGCGCACCTGGCCGAAGGACTGCTGACGGGTCTCCGCGTCGTAGATCGACACCGTGATGACGATCTTGTCGACCTCGGGCGGGACGCCGGCGAGGTTGACCTTGATCTCCTCGTCGTCACCGTCGCCCTCGCCGGTGAGGTTGTCGCCCAGGTGCTCCACAGAGCCGTCGGGCGAGGTCAGGTTGTTGAAGAACACGAAGTGCGCGTCCGAAAGGATCTTGCCCGACGTCCCGATCATCAGCGCAGAGGCATCGAGGTCGAAGTCGGCGCCGCTGGTGGTCCGCGCGTCCCAGCCCAGCCCGACGAGCACCGCAGTGAGCCCGGGCGCCTCCTTGGTCAGCGAGACGTTGCCGCCCTTGCTCAAACTCACGCTCATGCCTTCACTCCGTTCAGGCATGCAGAGACGCAATGCCCATTTATCGCTCCGCAAGCGTCGCTCATTTGCTGTGTGTCCTCTCCGTGCCCTGTGTTGTCAAACGTCCTACCCGCGGGATTCGGTTCCGGACCGCTCAGAGTGCACGCCGAAGTCCCGAGCGATACCGGAGAGACCGGCGCTGTACCCCTGCCCGACGGCGCGGAACTTCCACTCCTCGCCGTTGCGGTACAGCTCGCCGAACACCATCGCGGTCTCGGTGGACGCGTCCTCGGACAGGTCGTAGCGCGCCAGTTCGGTGCCGTCGCCCTGGTTGACGACCCGGATGAAGGCGTTGCGAACCTGGCCGAAGGTCTGCCCTGCACTGGAACCACCGGCCTCGCCCTCGTAGATCGACACCGGGAAGACGACCTTGCCGGCCTGCACCGGCAGGGACTGCAACGTGACGGTGATCTGCTCGTCGTCGCCGCCGCCCTCGCCGGTGAGGTTGTCGCCGGAGTGCGTCACCGCGCCGTCGGGTGAGGTCTTGTTGTTGAAGAAGACGAAGTGCTGGTCCGAGATCGCCTGGCCGTCGGCGTCGGTGACGATCGCACTCGCATCCAGGTCGAAGGCGCGGCCGTCGGTCGTGCGGGCGTCCCACCCGAGGCCCACGACCACGGAGGTAAGGCCGGGCGCTTGCTTGGTGAGCGACACGTTGCCGCCCTTGGTCAGATTCACACCCACGACGAGACTCCAGACGGGCAAGAGGAACGGACCGACGTTGCAAAGCTAGTCGTTACGGAGCAAAGCGCACGAGAGGCTCTTGCTCGCCGGGTTGTAGGCCCAACCCACCGCGAAGGACTTCGCCGAATCGTCGAGCAGGTCGTCGGAGGAGTTGAACCCGGTGACGCCCTGGACGACGCCCGAGCCACTGAGGTCGTCGACGCGGACCCAGACGAAGCTGCTGGGACACTTACTGCCACTGGTGAGCGCGCACTGCTCGGCCTCGGACGTCGAGGTCGTGGGCACCGCATTCTTGCCGTGCAGGGCGCGGTAGACGTTGATCGCACTCATCGCGCCACCGACATCGCCCTTGACCGCGCAGGTCGCATCGCTCGGACACGATGGCGTGGGCACCGGACCACTGGAGCTGCTCAGTCCCGTGGACGGCGTCGTGGTCGAAGCGCCGGCGGAGCGGCCGGCCGAGCTCGACGGGGAGACGGAGGTCGGGACGTCGGTGGGGAGGTCGTCAACCTGGCCGTCGGACTTGCCCTTGTCAGAGGAGTTGAACAAGGTGAGGCTGAGCACCACGAACAGCCCGGCGACCACCGCGAGCATGACCAGCAGCCACGCGGCGCGTTTGCGGATGTCGGACTCGGCCAGCTCGTCGTCCTGCACCCGTCCAGTATCGCGGACCCTCGTGCCGACACGTGGCACGCACGTCTTGTAAGCCATGCCTAAATGAGGTTACGCTTCCCACAACAGCCGGGCGGAGCGAGGAGGACTGCATGTACGTGTGCATCTGCCACGCCGTCACGGACACCCAGATCCACCGCGCCGTCGACACCGGGGCCGACTCACTGGAGCAGATCGGGCGGACGACCCGGGCCGGCACCAGCTGCGGTACCTGTCACGACCACATCGACGAGATCGTCGAGGCACGCTGCGGCAGCTGCCCACTGACCCGCCTCGTCGCCTGAGCGATCCCCTAGGATTGCACCCATGCGTGGCGATGAGCAGGTCCTGGAGTTCCTCAACGAGCAGTTGAGCGCCGAGCTGACCGCAATCAACCAGTACTTCCTGCACGCCAAGATGCAACAGAACTTCGGGTGGGCAAAGCTCGCGGCCTACACCCGCTCCGAGTCCATGGACGAGATGCGCCACGCCGAGGTCATCACCGATCGCATCCTGTTCCTCGAGGGCTTGCCCAACTACCAGCGCATCTTCCCGCTGCGGATCGGCCAGACGGTGCGCGAGATGTTCGTGGCCGACCTCGCCGTCGAGACCGAGGCCATCGACCGGCTGCGCCGAGGCGCGGAGTACATGCGGTCCGTGCACGACATCACCAGTTGCAAGCTGTTCGAGAACATCCTCGCCGACGAAGAGCACCACGTGGACTACCTCGAGACCCAGCTGGCGCTGCTCGACCAGGTCGGCGAGCAGCTCTACCTCGCGCAGCAGCTCGAACAACCGTCGAGCTAGCAGCTCAGCTGGCACCACACCGACTTGCCGCTGGGCGTCGGACGAGTGCCCCACCGCTGGCTGAGCATCGACACGATCAGCAGACCACGGCCGTGGTTGTCGTTGGGCGCTGCGCGGCGCAACTGGGGGGAGCTGACTGCGCTGTCGTAGACCTCGATCAGCAACCGGCGTCCGCCCTTGCGAACCCGGAGCTGCACCGGTGGTTCGCCGTGCAGCACCGCGTTGGTCACCAGCTCGCTGACAATGAGCCGCACGTCCTCGGCCAGGGCGTCGTCGCCACCCCACTCGGTGATGCAGGCCGCAGCACGATCGCGGGCCGGTCCTACCTCGACGACGTCGTCGGGCACGGCCATGACCATGACCCGGTCGTCGGTGGCCCGGTCGGACACCCGCGCGACGAGCAGGGCGACGTCGTCGTCGGGCCCGCCGGGCAGCAGCGCCTCGGTGAGGTAGGCAGGGATGGCGTCGATGTCCTCGGGAGCGCTGCCCAGCAACGCCGCCAAGAGGTCGATGCGCTCGCCGACGTCCAACCCGCGCCGCTCGACGAGGCCGTCGGTATAGAGCGCAAGCATCGCCCCGGTCGGCAAGGTGATCGTCTCGGGCGAGGACCAACCCTGTTGCGTGCCCAGGGGCGGGCCGCCCTCCGTCAGCCGACGCACGGGCTCGCCCGGTAGCACCAGCAACGGCGGCAGGTGACCGGCGTTCGCGTAGGTGAAGGACTGGTCGGTCGGGTCGTACACCGCGTACACGCAGGTGACGATCATGTCCGGACGGATGTCGCGGACCGCATCGTCCAACAGCTGCATGAGCACGTCGGGTGCGAGCTCGATGCGGGCGTAGGCGCGCACCGTGGCCCGCAGCTGCCCCATGACGGTGGCAGCCTGGATGCCACGGCCCATGACGTCGCCGAGCACGAACGCGGTGCGCCCGGCGTCGAGCTCGATCACGTCGTACCAGTCGCCGCCGACCTGGGTGCCCTCGACGCCGGCCCGGTAGAACGCGGCGAGGTCGAGGTGGTCTGCCTGCAGGGTGCGCTGCGGCAGCAGGCTCTGCTGCAGCTCGTGTGCGATCTCGTGCTCGCGGGCCGCCACCTCGCGAGCCGCGGCCACCGCCTCGGCCGCCGCCTGCGCCGCGGCGCGTGCCGTGATGTCCTGGACCGAACCGCGCAACTGCGATGCGGCGCCGTCGCTGTCCTGGTCGACGACAGCCCGCAACCACAGCAACCTTGCCCCGGCACCCGCACCGACGCCGAACTCGAGATCGAGGTCGGCACCGTCGGCGACGCTGTCGCCGATCGCGGCGCGCACCCGCTGGCGGTCCCCGCTGCTGATCGACTCGATGGTGATGCGCTCGCCCCGTTCCCGGGCCGTGACCGCGTCGATGCCCGTCAGTGCAAAGAACTGGGCGGTGCCACGCAGGCTGTCGGTCTCGACGTCGTACTCGAAACTGCCGACCTGGGCGAGCTCTTCGGCGTGCGCGAGCATCTCGCGACTGCGGGCGAGCTCGTCAGCGACCCGGTGCACCCGGTCGTACTCGAGGTTGGTGCGCACCCGGGCCCGTAGCTCGCGTTGCGAGAACGGCTTGACGAGGTAGTCGTCGGCGCCGGCCTCGAGGCCCTCGACCGCTGCTTCCTCGCCCGAACGGGCCGAGAGCATGACCACCGGGATGTGCGCGGTCGTCGGCTCCCCACGTAACGCCTTGAGCAGGCCGAAGCCGTCGAGCACCGGCATCATGACGTCGGTCAGGATGAGGTCCGGCGGGTCGGCGATCGCCTGGGCGAGCCCGGCCGCGCCGTCGGACGCGGTCTCGACCAGGTATTCGCCGGCCAGCACGTCGCTGACGTACTCGCGCATGTCGGCGTTGTCGTCGACGACGAGGATACGGCGGCCGGGCAGGCGCATCTCGGAGTCGGCGGCAGCTATGTCGTGGCCAGGCTCGTCCGGCGGCCGGGGGTTGGTCTCGACCCAGCGCGCGGCCTCGGCGAGATAGCCGGCGCCGAGCGCCGCCGAGGTCGTCTGCGCTGAGCCGTGGCCAGCCGCGACAACCTGGTCGGCCGGCAGGTGCGCCGAGCCGGCCGGGACGGTGACCGTGAACGTGCTGCCCTCGCCAGGGGTGCTGACCACCGACACCGCGCCGCCGTGCAGCGCCACGAGCTCGGCCACCAGCGCAAGACCGATGCCCGAGCCCTCGTGCGTGCGCAGGCGCGCTCCCGAGACCCGGTGGAAGCGCTCGAAGAGCCGCGCCTGCTGGTCGGGCTCGATGCCTACGCCCGTGTCGCCAACGCTCAGGGCCGCGCCGTCGGTGGTGGACGTGAGCTGGACGGTGACGCCGCCGGTGAACGTCGCTTTCAGCGCATTCGACATCAGGTTGAGCACGATCTTCGACCACATCTCACGGTCGACGAAGAACGGCTCGGGCAACGGTGCGCAGTCCACCGTGATCATCAGCCCGGCTCGGTCGAACGCGGAGTCGAACATGCTCACGAGCTCGGCCGTGAACCGGTCCAGCGGGATCGGCTCGAAAATGGCTTGCGTGCGCCCGGACTCCAGACGGGAGAAGTCGAGCAGGGTGTTGACGAGTTTGAGCAGGCGTTCGGCGTTGCGATGCACGACCTCGATACGCCGTCGCTGAGCGGCGTCCAGGGGTGATGAGGTGTCCGCGAGCGCGTCCTCGACCGGACCGAGCAGCAGGGTCAACGGGGTGCGGACCTCATGGCTGACGTTGGTGAAGAAGGTGGTCTTGGCCCGGTCCAGTTCGGCCATCTGCGCGACGCGCTCGCGCTCGGCGTCGAAGGCCCGCCCACGCGCTACCGCCGCAGCGAGCTGGTCGGCGACGAGGGTCACGAACTCGACTGCGTGATCGTCCACCGCCCGATGCGGGTTCATGCCCACCACGAGTGCGCCTGCGATCCGGGTGTGCTCACCGCTGGTGCGCAGGGCCGTGATCACCGCGCGCGTCGGCGGTTGGGACCACGCGCCGGTCGGCAGGTCGTCGAACAGTTCGGGGAGTCCTTCGACGACGTGGGGGGTGTCGTCGACCGGCCAGTTTTGCGCCCACGGGGTGCTGCTGTCGCCGGGCACGAACGACGCGGGAGCAACGTCGTGTCCCGCCGGGATGCCACTGCGGAACGCAAGCCGCGCTACCGGATGGCCCTGATCGGACGGCTCGAGCAGGTAGCCGGCGACGAAGGGCAGGTCGTAGGGATCGTTGGCCAGGCGCGCCTCGGCCGCGGCGAAGATCTCGGTGCTCGAGCTCGCAATGGACAGTCCGGATGCGAGGTCGCTGAGGGCGCCGATGCGACGCTGACCCAGAACGCGGTCGGTGTCCTCGCTGACCACGCAGAACATCCCGGCGATCGCGCCGTCGTCGCCGGTCAGCGGGCTGTAGGAGAAGGTGTGGTAAGTCTCCTCAACGAAGCCGCTGCGCTGCAGGAACAGCAACAGACCCTCGTCCCAGGTGGCTCCGTCGCCCGCCAGCACGCCGTCAACCAGCGGACCGACGTCCGGCCAGATCTCCGCCCACACCTCGGTGGCCGGGCGGCCCAGCGCCCACGGGTATTTGACGCCCAGAGTGTCGCGTCGATAGGTGTCGTTGCAGAAGAAGGTGAGCTGTGGGCCCCAGGCCATCCACATCGCGAAGCGGGAGGACACCATGAGCGAGAAGGTCGCGCGCAGGCTCTCGGGCCACTGGGCAGGCGGCCCGAGCGGGCCGGCCGACCAGTCGACGGCGGCGTAGGCGCGGCCGATGTCGGTATCGAGATCGAAAAGCTCCGCCTCGCGCGCGTCGGCCATGGTCGGTGCGGGGCCTCTCGCCTCGGGTGTCGGTGCAACGGACCCTACCGATCGATCATGAAGGAGACACCAAGGGCCTGTCGGTCGCACCGCCGGACCGGGTTAGGGTCTTAGCGCGCGCGACCCTCGGCGCGACGAGAGGATCAGCGCGTGGACTTCCACCTGGAGATCAGCCGCCGTCCGGGCGCCGTGGTCGTGGCGCCCGTCGGTGACCTCGACGTGTACTCGGCAGAGCCCTTGCGCGAGGCGTTGACCGAGCTCACCGCCGAGGACACCCGCGACGCCGTGGTCATCGACCTGGCCGGTAGCGACTTCATCGACTCCTCGGCGCTGGGCGTGCTCGTCGGCACCATGAAGAAGCTGGCGGAGTCGGAGCGTCGGCTGGCCATCGCCTCGACCAAGCCGCACCTGGTCAAGATCCTGCGGATCACGCGGCTCACCGACGTGATCCCGGTCGGCCACACCGTCGACGCCGTCCTCGAACAATAGGAATCGAGCAGCAGGACTGTCAGCCGCCGCTCTCGGCTAACGCACGCTGACGCTGATGGAGCACCCCAAGCGTGAAGCCGTTCCCGCCGGACGTACCCAGCCGCAGCAGGAACTCCGCCGCCACGACCTCGTCCTGCCGATCGCCCAGCAGCTCCTGGCGCTTCTTGGCCTGCTTGGCCAGTTGCCGTGCAGCTTTGCCCATCACCGGGATGGCGAGCTCACCGGCGTAGCGCGCCCGCTTGGCCGCCTTGCGGGCCCGGTGGTACGCGGCGTCGTCGGTGCTGGCCTCCTGCGCTGCCGCGATCCGCTTGTCCATCGTCCTCGACGCCTTGCGTACGAGGCGCTCGAGCGAAACAGCCGGCTCGTCGAAGTCGTGAACCGGCAGGTCGGCCGTCCAGTTGCGTAGCTCGGCCAGCAACGCGATGTAGCGCGCCGAGGCCATGACCTCGTTCAACCCGGCGCGGGCCGCGGCCTCCTCGGCGTCGAGGGTGCGCCCGACGCGGCGGCGAACCGGTCCGACCACCAGCTCGGCCGCGAGCTCGTCGAAGGCGGCGTCGAGGTGACGGCGCAGGACGTGCCGGTCGCGCACCTCGCCGAGTGCCGCAGCGAACCAGGACAGCTCCGCGTCGAGGGCGGCTGCCCGCTCACCGTCGAGCATCGCCGCGAAGATCCGCAGTGTGCTGCGGTAGCGGCGGCTGGCCACCCGCGTGGCGTGAATGCTGTCGTGCAGCTCGTCGACCGCAAGCGCAACGGCCGCGTCGCGGCGCAGGGTCACGTCGCCGGCCACGATCGCGGCGAAGTTGGTGTTGAGGTAGGCACCGATGACGCCGGCCGCCGTCGACGTGGGGCGAGCGGGGTGGGCCGACGCCTCGAGTGCGCGGCCCAGCTTGGACATGCTCGCCGACGGCTCAGCGCCGTACTTGCCGAGCCACGTGGCGATGCGGGCCAGCAGCTTCTCGTCGCCGCCGCTGCCTTTGACGTCTCCGAGCAGCTCGACCTCGGCCTCGTGCCAGCTGCGGATGACGGAGAACTCGTGCTTCACGGTGGCGGTGACCGTGTCGTGCACGATCTCGGCCAGGCCGGCGCCCTCGGCGTCGACGATGCGGCGCACCTCGCGCTCGGTGCGCAGGGTGGCAATCGTGCGCAGGGCTGCGCGTCCGCGCAGGCCGGCGGTCAGGGTGCGCAGCTCGGCCGGCACGCCGCGACTGCCCTCGAGCGGCAGCCTGATCTCCTGCCGGGCGCCGTCCATCGGGATTTTGAGGTGCCAGCCGTTGTCTGCGTCGCCGGTGCGTCGGCGCAGGGTGACCAGCGAGCCGAACAGATCGCGGCCGGCCGTGTCGAAGTAAGTGCTCTCCAGGCGTTGCGTCTCGTGCTGCACCGATCCGCCCTCAGGCACGAAGCGGGAGACGTCAGGCAGCTCCCAGGTGTCGGGCAGGTCGAACTTCAGTTCGCGCTCTCGTTGCGTGTCGGTCATGGTTGTCGGTCGGGAGTCTGGCTGGACTCGGCCTTGGTCTGCTCCGGATCCTCGGTGCGGGCGTCGGAGTCCTCCAGGACGATGCGGGCCTGCGCCGCGGCGTCGTCGCTACCCACGCCTACTTCCTCGGGCAGCAGCTCGGCACGATCCGCCACCCGCTGCTCGTCGATGCGTTCATGTTTCGGCTCGGTCATCCCAGCACCGTACCCACCAGGACCCACCGGGGTCAGGACGGCAGAGCGGCGGCCGCATGCGGCGAGAGCAGTACCGTTGCGGCCTCGGCCCGCAGCTCGACCCGCCGGATCTTGCCAGTGGCAGTCGTCGGATAGGTGTCGATGAAGACCACCCGCCGAGGCCGTTTGAACGACGGCAGCCCGGCCCGGCAGAACTCGACGAGCTCGTCTTCGGTAACCGAGTGCTGCGGGTGCAGCTGCACATAGGCCACCGGCTTCTCGAGCCCGTCGAGATCGAGTGCGGCGACCACCACCGCCTGCGCCACCGCATCGTGTGCGAGCAGCCGCGCCTCGACTTCGGCCGGGCTGACCCAGATACCGCTGGCCTTGAGCATGTCGCCGGTGCGGCCGAGGCAGCGATAGTGACCGTCGGCGTCCTGCACGTAGGTGTCGCCGGTGCGCAGCCACTCACCCTGGAACACCTGGCGGGACGCCGCGTAGCGCGACCAATAGCCGGTGGCCGTCGAGTCACCGCGCACGAACAGCGTGCCTGGCATGCCAGGTTCCACCTCACGGCCGTCGTCGTCGAGCAGGCGCAGGTCGTACCCCGGGACGGCGACGCCGGTGGTTCCGGGACGTACCGCGCCGGGCCGGTTGGACAGGAAGATGTGCAGCATCTCGGTCATGCCGATGCCGTCGATGATGTCGACGCCGAAGTGCGCCGTCCACCGCTCGTACAGCGCGCCGGGTAACGCCTCACCGGCGCTGGCCGCGAGCCGCACGGCGCCGAGCGAGTCGCCCGGCAGCTCGGCGCGCAGCATGTTGGCGAAGAACGTCGGGCCGGCGAAGAACAGGGTCGCGCCGAACTCGCGCGCCCGCGCGGCAATGACATCGGGTCGAGACGGGGTCGGCTCGAGGATGGCAGCTGCGCCGGCGGCCAGCGGGAACAGCACCGAGTTGCCGAGACCATAGGCGAAGAAGGCCTTGGCCGCGGACAGACAACGGTCGTCGGCCGTGATGCCCAGCACCTGAGCGCCGTAGGTCTCGCAGACGACGCGGACGGCGCCGTGCCGGTGCATCGCACCCTTCGGCGTGCCGGTCGTCCCCGACGTGTAGAGCCAGAACGCGGGCGAGTCGGGCGTGCTCGGGTACAGCGAGCCGTCAGGACCGTCGAGGCGGTCGATCGGGTGCACCGGCAACGTGGTGGCGACCTCGACATCAGGGCCGGTCAGCACGCCTTGCAGGCAGGTCGCCTCGGCGACGACGGCCGTGGCGAGGGCCGCGAAGTCGGTGGTGACGGCAAGCAGCCGGGCTCGCGAGTCGTGCAGCAGCTCGGCCAGGCCGGCCGCGTTCGTCATGGTCGAGACCGGCACGGGCACCGCGCCCATCCGCATAGCGGCAAGATAGATCACCACGAACTCCGGCGTGTCGGCCATCAGCATCAACACCCGCTGCTCGGGCTGCAGACCGATGCGACGCAGGCCGGCCGCCACCCGGACCACCCGCTCGTGCAGCTGCGCATAGGTGACGTCGCCGCCGACGCCGGTTAGGGCAAGGCGTTCGCCGCGGCCGGCCGCCAGATGCCGGTCAAGCAGGTACTCGGTCGCATTGGCGGCGTGGATCGCGTCGGAAGCGGTGAGCTCGCTCATGGCCAAACTCTACATTTTGCTGCGTTTACGTCAAGACTTCGTAGCAAATCGGCGCGGGACGTCCTTGGCTACGCTCGCGCGGTGACCAAGGCCAAATTTCGAGTGGGCAACTCCCCCGTCCACGGCCGGGGCCTGTACGCCGCCGTCGACCTCGGCGCCGAGGAGTTCCTGCTCGACTACGCGGGCGAGGTCATTGACTGGAACGACGCGCAGGCGCGCTGGGAGGCCGCCGACGGCGATCCCGACCACACGTTTTTCTTCGACCTCGGCGACGGGCGCGTCATCGACGGCGGCAGCGGCGGCAACGAATCCCGTTTCATCAACCACGGCTGCGATCCGAACTGCGAGACGATCGACGACGAGGGCACGATCCACGTGGTCACCCTGCAGGCCATTCCCGCCGGCGCGGAACTGTTCATCGACTACCGGCTTAGCCTCGATGACGACTCCGCGGAGGCGGCTGCCGTGTACGCCTGCCGCTGTGGCTCTCCGGCGTGCCGCGGAACGATGCTCGCCGGTTGATCGTCAGCGGCGGCATCTGCTCGACGCAGGACACCACGGATGACCAGCCATGCCATGGCGAGCAGCCACCACGCGCACAGCGCATTGAGGGAAACGAGTTCGGACATGCCTCGAAGCATTCACCGACCCAGCCGCGGGGGCCGGCAATTCCGGGACCATCCTCACGTCCTGCGCACGGGATCGTCGCGGGTGTGAATAATTGCCCCTGTGCGTGGACGAGGCCACGAGAACGTGGCGACGGTGCTGGTCGAGCCGAAGGTGCTCGACGACTTCGAGCTGGACCTGATGTCGCACGACTTCCGGGTCTGGGAGGTCAGCACGGTGACCACGTTCCCGGACGCGGAACGGCTGGCTTTTCAGATCCGCCGCTCGCTCATCGAGTGGAGCCGTGGCAAGTGGCATGACGCTGCGGACTGGACCCTCGTCTGGATCACCTTCGGCGAGAGCTGGCTCGACGGTGACGAGCCGATCCCGTGGCCGGCCCATGCCGCGCTGTGGGACAAGCTCGCCGAGTACGCCGCGCACACCCGCTACAACCTGGGCCTGGGTGGTGTCCCGCGGCTCACGATCCCGCGCGAGCGAGGGTGACGAACGTGCGGCCCGCCACCCGGCGGACCGTCTCGATGTCGAGATCCGTGTCGCGCAGCCGGTCGCGCAACCCCGGGAGGCCGACGCGTGCCCACAGGAAGGGAAGACCGGTCGGCACGTCGTTGCGGGCGAAGCGCACCCAGCCATGGGCGTCGACGGCGTCTTCGGGATCGGTCTCGATCAGCACCCGCCCGCCGGGCGCGAGCAAGTCGTGCACGCGGCGCAGCAGTCGTGTCGGGTCCCCGCCGATGCCGATGTTGCCGTCGAGCAGCAGCACGGTGGACCAGGCGCCCTCGCCGGGCACCGGGCCGAATACGTCTCGACGCTCGGCCGGCGCTCCGGTGCGCCGCGCGAGCGACACCGCTACCTCGGCGATGTCGATGCCGAGCACCTCGACGCCGGCGGAGTGCAGCAGGTGGACAAGGCGGCCCGGGCCGCACCCGACGTCGAGCACGGGTCCGCGGCAGGCGCCGACGACCTCGCAGTCGGTGTCGTCGGCGGGGGCGAGCCACCGTTGGATGTCGAGCAACATCCCCCGGCTGCCCGGCGTCTGCAGCTGCAGCGGCCCACCACCTTGCAGCGCGTCCTCGTAAGGACGCAAAGCTCCTGGTTGCATCAGGTTGCTCGGCACATCAGCCGGCGCGCCCGACGAGCCGCGGCTGCAGTGCAGTGACGACCTGCCGGAACCGGCCGAGCGGGGAACCGGCGAGCACGGTCGACAGGTCGTCGACCGTGTCGACGTCGGCGAGCGGCTCGAGCAGAGTGACGTCGATACCGGCGGCCTGCAGGCGCGCGTACTGGTGCGCGCCCGTGCTGGGCGTCGACATCGGCACGCCGAGGACGACCTCACGCGCGCGCCGGGCATCCCGCAGGCCGAGCGCCCAGTACCCACCGTCGGGCGCGAGACCCAGCGCCGCCTCGCAGCGGGCCGGTGCGAAGTGCAGCAGGTGGTGCGGCTGCAGCTGCGGGGTATCCATGCCGACGAGCAGGGCCGAGCCGACGCCGGCGGCGTCGAAGGCGGCGCTGATGCGCTCGTCCAAGCTGCCGGCCGGCTGCTGCACGACGTCCCACCCGGTGGGCGCCCAACCCGCAGCGTCGCCGGCGAAGGCCAGCAGGTGACGGCGGGCAGCCGTGCGCGAGACCGCGTCGAGGGTGTCCTGCAGGCAGGCCGCGGCGATCGACGCCGCCTCGGTCGGCGTGAGCGGTGGGGTCAATCGCGTTTTCGCGAAGCCGGGAAGCGGTTCCTTGGCCAGGACGATGAGGGTGTCGATCATCTGTCGATCGCTGCGCTCATGTCGCGGACCGCCTGCAGGGTCCCGCGCACGGTGCCGGTGACCTTCGACGTGCCGATGCGCGGGGCGTACGGGACGTCGACCTGCTCGACCCGCCAGCCGGCATCGGCGGCGCGGACAACTGTCTCGGCCGGGTAGCCCGAGCGGCGGTCGGTGAGGCCGAGGGACAGCAACGCGTCACGCCGGGCGATTCGAAGGGGACCCACGTCCACTATTCGCAGCCCGGTGCGCCGACGGATCCGTCGGGCAAGTTCGCGATTGGCCACTCGTGACGGCAGCGACCACGCCGCCCGGGTCGTGGGCCGGCGCCGGGCCACGACGAGTTCGGCACCCTGCTCCAGTACAGCGAGCAGGCGCAGCACCTCGCGCGGGTCGAGCGAGCCGTCGCAGTCGCATACTGCCACCACCGGCGCGGTCGCCGCGGCCAGGCCGGCGTGGCAGGCGGCGCCGTACCCGCGGACCGCGCAGGTGATCACGGTGGCGCCCAGGGCTCGGGCGATGTCCGGCGAGCCGTCCGTCGAGCCGTTGTCGACGACCAGCGCGCGACACCCCTCAGGCAACCGCTCGAGCACCCAGGGCAGAGCCCCGGCCTCGTCGAGACAGGGCAGCACGATGTCCACACGAACGTCGGGTGCTGTCACAACAGCACGCTACCCAGGCCCCCGCTGCGGAAAGTTTTTTCCGACGCAGCGGAACCACCTCGTAACCCCCGGACGAACGTATCGGTAGCAGCACATCAGACACCGACGTCCAGGAGGACATCACCGTGCGCACAATCACCAAGACGCTGGTCGCCGTGACGGCGAGCGCCGCTCTCGTCGCCACCGGCACCGCCTGCAGCAGCAGCGGCGGCGGCGACAAGAAGCCCGTTGCCACTATCGCGAAGATCACCGGCGGCACCACGTCCGTGGCCCTCGACCCGGGTTTCGTCACCGCCCTCGGCACCCTGAAGCTCACCCCGGGCCTCGTGTCGCCGGCGACCATGAGCGGTACCACTGTCACCTTCCCGATCACCGGCGGCAACGTCACGGTGTACAAGAAGGGCAAGGTCACCCCCTATGTGCAGGGGACCGTCACTCACAGCGGCGGCCTGACGCTCAAGGGCGGCGCCACCACCGTGACGCTGCAGAACTTCGTCATCGACCCGGGCAACAACTCCAAGCTTTCCGGTGAGGTTCTTGCCAACGGGACGGTCGCTGTGAAGAGCGCGCCCTTGTTCAACCTCGATGGCAGCACCCTCAAGACGCCCACCGTCGACAAGGCCACCGGTGTGGCCACGCTGACCGGCACCCGCGTGCTCCTGTCGGAGGCTGCCGCCAAGCTGCTCAACACCACCTTCAAGACCACCGCGCTCAAGGGTGGCTTCTTTATCGGTGTCGCCACGATCAAGGCCAACTCCAAGTAAGTCGCGCCACAGCACCACGGATCGGGTGGCGACCTTCGGGTCGCCACCCGATCTTTGTTGCAGAGGAGGATCGGCTCATGCGGGTTCTGGTCACCGGCGGCGCCGGGTTCATCGGCACGCACGTGCTGGCCGCGCTGACCGCCGACGGCCACGACCTGCGGGTACTGGACTCGCTGCGGCGCGACGTCCACCGTGGGCCGCCCCCGTCGCTGCCCGGTTTGCAGGTCGGCGACGTCCGCGACCCGGTGGCGCTCGACCAGGCGCTGGCCGGCATCGACACCGTCGTGCACCTCGCGGCGAAGGTCGGCCTGGGCGTCGACGTACAGGACCTGCCCGACTACGCCGATTCGAACATGCACGGCACCGCGGCGCTGTTGGCCGCGATGGCCCGCGCCGGCGTCACGAACCTCGTGCAGGCCAGCTCGATGGTCGTCTACGGCGAGGGATTCGGCCGCTGTCCCGAGCACGGCCCGGTGACGCCCGGCCCGCGTGCCGAGAGCGAGCTGCGCGCCGGTCGGTTCGAGCCGCCGTGCCCACGCTGCGAGCGCCCACTCGACGCGATGCTGATCGCCGAGGATGCCCCGCTGGACCCGCGCAACGCCTACGCCGTCAGCAAAGTGACTCAGGAGCAGCTCGCGACGTCCTGGGCACGCTCGACCGGCGGGCAGGCAACCTCGCTACGACTGCACAACGTCTACGGGCCCGGCATGCCACGCGACACCCCCTACGCCGGGGTGGCCGCGATCTTCCTGTCTGCACTACGCCGCGGAGCTGCGCCCGCCGTCTTCGAGGACGGCGGACAGCGACGCGACTTCGTGCACGTCCGCGACGTCGCTGCGGCGTTCGCGGCCGCCGTGGCCCGCCCTGCCGACGGCGTGCGGGCGCTGAACGTCGGCTCCGGAACTCCACGCACGGTGGGCGACATGGCCCGGGCGCTCTCGGCCGCGCTCGGCGGTCCCGAACCGGTCGTGACCGGGGCCTATCGCCTGGGCGACGTCCGGCACATCACCGCCGACAGCGCCCGCGCCCGCGCCGAGCTCGACTGGGCCCCGGGCGTCGCGTTCGCCGACGGCACGGCGGAACTTGCGCGTGCCTGACCTGCGGCGCCTCGTCGTCCCGCTGTTCGCGGGTTACGTCGCGCTCTTCGCGGTGCTGCTGCACACGTCCGGGCCCCACGTTGCGCTGTGGCTCTACGGGTCGTCCTCGGTGGTGTTCGGCCTGCTCGTTGCGCTGCTCTCGCGCGTCGAATGGACGCCGTCGCGGCTCGCGCTGGTGATCCTGGCCGGTGCTGCGGTGCTACAAGTCGTTGCGCTCACCCGCGGTCCGACGACGTCCGACGACGTCTACCGTTACCTCTGGGACGGGCGCGTGCAGTTCAGCGGCACCGACCCGTACGCCTATCCCCCGGTGTCGTCGCACCTGACCCACCTGCGCGACGGCTCGCTGTTCCTGCCGCCCCGCGCGCACTGCGCATGGCGGATCCCGGACGGCTGCTCGCTGATCAACCGGCCGTCGGTGCGCACGATCTATCCGCCGGTGGCGCAGCTGATCTTCGACGGCGGCCACTTACTCGGCTTCGGCGCCGGGGGCACCGGCGGGGTGCACGTCTTCCAGGTGCTGGCCGCACTGGGCGTGCTGGCCGGCACCGTGCTGCTGTTGCGCGCGAGCCTGCGCGCCGGTCGCCCGCTGTGGCCGGTAGCGATCTGGGCGTGGTCGCCGCTGGTGGTCATCGAGTACGGCAACAACGCGCATGTCGACTGGGCCGCAGTGCTGTTGTCGCTCGGTTGCCTCGAGCTCGCCCGACGTGGACGAGCGGGTTGGACCGGCCTCCTGCTGGCCGCGGCGACGCTCACGAAGATCTACCCCGCGCTGATCGGCCCGGCTGTGCTCAAGCGCCGCCCGTGGCTCGTGCTGGTCGTGGCCGCCGCGGCGGCGGTCGTGGCCTATGTCCCGCACGTGCTGGCCGCTGGCACCGACGTCATCGGGTATCTACCGGGGTACCTGCACGAGGAGGGCTACAACTCCGGCACCCGGCTGCTGCTGCTCGGCGCGGTGTTGCCGCATCCGGTCGATACCGTCGTCGGTGTCCTGATCATCGCTGCGGCCGCGCTGTGGTGCTGGTCGCGGTCGGACGCCGACGCCCCTGAGCAGAGCGCGGTGGTGCTGGTCGGCGTCGCGTTCCTGGTGACCACGCCCGGCTACGGCTGGTACGCCGGCCTGCTGCTCGCCCTGGCCGTGCTTGCACGCCGCCTCGAGTGGGTGCCGTTGGCCTTCGCCCCCACCTTTGTCTATCTCGTCCGGGCCGAGGTATCCAAAGCGACGTGGTACGGCACGACGATCTACGCCGTGGCCGGCGGTGTCTTGCTCGTGGCCGTGCTGGCCCGGCGTCGCGCCGGGCGCGCGTCACTCCACGAGGTCGGCGTCGGGTAGCGACCCGAGCACGGCGAAGGCGTCGAGGAAGGGTTCGACGTCGCCGGAGGTCGTCCACGAACGCAGCTGCGCGGCCGAGCGCCGCGACACGACCGCTCGGGCGAGGTCGAAGTCACTGGCGGTCACCACGGTGCGTGGGCCGTCACCCGGTGAGCTCCACGACCACTGCTCACCCTGCAAGGTCAGTGCGCCCGTCACATTCGGTGCGAAGCGGGTGACCATCTGGTCGCGAATGGCGCGCAAGCCGGGTGTGTCCTGCCCGCCCGGGACGCCGAGTGCCCCGCGCAGGTCCTGCTCGTGGATGATCACATCGCCCAGCGGCCGAGGGTTGTGCGCGCGCATCCAGCTCTCGAGCTGCGGCGCCACGTCGTCCCACTCGGCCAGCAGGTCGGCGATGTCGCGGTCGCGGCGATCGTCGACGTGCCGCTGCGTCCAGGCGGCGTTGTGGTCGTCCGGCTCGTCACCGGCCACTACGTCGACGCCGAGCCCGACCATGTGCGCCAGCAGGTCGCGGACGCTCCAGTCAGGGGTGGCGGGCACCGGGGCGTTCGCCGTCGCCGGATCGAGCAGTGCCACCAGCAGGCTGACCCGCCGCCGAGCCGCACTCCATTCGGTCACCGGATCCATCTCGTCCGTCATGTTGGCCACTGAAACACACGGTGTGCGCGGGCGGGGGTTAGGGTCTGCTTCGACACGTTCTTGCAGCAGTCAGGTTGGCTCAATCGGTTCGGGTAATCGGGAGGTACACCAGTGAGCAAACTGGTCGAACTCGCCTGGGCCGGTGACGTCGATCTGGCCAACATCACGCCGATCAGGCATGAGCTCGACGAGGCGCTGGACACGCCCGACGTCGAGCGTCTGGTCATCGACCTCGGTGCGGTGGGCTTCGTCGATTCATTGGGCCTCGGGATGCTGGTCTACGCGATGAACACCGCACAGACCCGGGGCATTGCCATGTCGGTGCGCCACGTCCCGCCTCGGACGCAGGAGCTCATCGACGTCGCCGGCCTCAGCCAGGTCCTGGCCGTCGAGCGCGACTGACACCGGCTGGACCGCTACCTGACCGCTACCAGGTCGGGCGTAGCGGGAAGTCGGCCTCACCGGAGGGGTGTGGGTTGATCGCCAGCACCTGGTGCAGCTGGACGACGTTGCGCTCGAAGCCCAGGCGCGAGCCGGCCATGTACAGGCCCCACACCCGGGCGGTCGGCAGGCCGACCTCGGCCACGCAGGCGTCCCAGTTGGCAACGAGGTTCGCCGACCAGTGCATGAGGGTCAGCGCGTAGTGCTCACGCAGGTTCTCCTCGTGGCGGACCTCGAAGCCGGCGTCCTGGGCCTCGGCGATGATGCGTCCGGCGCCGGTGAGCTCCCCGTCGGGGAAGACGTAGCGGTCGATGAAGGCCCCGGGCATGGGGCTGGTCTTGTTGTCCGGTCGGGTGATGCAGTGATTCAGCAGTCGCCCGCCCGGACGCAGCTTGCCGCGCAGCAGTTCGAAGTAGGCCGCGTAGTTCGCGACCCCGACGTGTTCGAGCAGGCCGATCGAGCTGACCGCGTCGTAGTCGCGGCCGGGCGAGTCGCGGTAGTCGCCGTGGATGATCGTCACGTGCTCGGCCAGCCCGACGCGCTCGGTCTCGGCCTTGGCCCAGGCTGCTTGCTCGGCCGACAGGGTCACGGCCACGACGTCGACGCCGTAGTTGCGAGCCGCGTGCCGGGCCATCCCGCCCCAGCCGCAGCCGACGTCGAGCAGCCGCATGCCCGGCTCGAGCCCGAGCTTGCGAGCGACGAGATCGAATTTCTCGTACTGCGCGTCGTCCAGCGAGGTGTCCGGCTTGTCGAAGACCGCGCACGTGTACGCCATCGACGGGCCGAGGACGTACTCGTAGAAGGTGTTCGACACGTCGTAGTGCATGCCGATGGCCCGGCTGTCGCGGGTGCGAGAGTGTCGCAGTCCATTGACCGCCCGGCGGATGCGCGAGGGCGCCTCCTGCGGCGGCGGCTTGGGCGGCAGCAGGTTGCGCACGCCCAGCTGCTGGGCCAGCGCCGGGAATTCCGACAGCGGCGGCCGGCGGAAGTTCCAGTTGGCCAGGGCGCACAACGCGGTGTACGGATCACCCGGGTGGGCGCCGACCAGCTCGAGCTCACCGGAGACGTAGGCGCGGGCCAGCCCGAGGTCACCGGGTGCGGTGATCAGGTAGCGCAGGGCGCGCTCGGTGTGCAGGCGGAGGGTCAAGCCCTCGTCGGACGAGCCCACCACCGAGCCGTCGGCAGCTTCCACCCGCATGGGCACGGCGCCCTCGGTAACGGTGGTGATGAGATCGGCGATGGTCATCGGACTACTACTTTCTCGTACATCCCCGGCAGTCGGCCAGCGGGATCGTAACGGGCCTTGGCCGAGGCGTAGGCCGCCCCGCCGTAGAGAGCGTCGAAGGTGGCGCGGTCGTAGTAGGCGTCGGAGTACAGCGACTTGTGCCCGCCCAGCTCGGCAACCTTGGCCTCGATGCGGCGATTGACGTCGCCGTCGCGGGCTCCGTCGGCGATAGCCACCGTGCCCCAGAACCCGACATTGACGTAGATGTGCCCCGGCTCGAGCGGGTACAGCGGCCAGTTCCGCTGCGAGCGCAGCGGGCACAGCCACACCGGCGTCATCCCCACCTCCTGATCGAACCAGTGCAGGAACTCGGCTGTGCGCCCGAGCGGCACCTCGATGTCCTGCACCACGCGCTCGCGCGGCGCGGCGCCGCGGCGGCGATCGATGCGGCCGACGATGTCGTAGCGCGTCTCGAGGCCGATCAGGCGGTGGTAGACGTCGCTTCGGCGCAGCCGCCGGGGCCAGAGGCGGCGGACGGCCGGACGCTGCGCGCCGAACGCGGCCGAGCACCAGAACCAGTCGGTATCCCAGCGCCAGATGTAGTCGGCTGCGGTGAGGCAATCACGTTCGCGTTGCTGGATGGAGCGGTAGAAGATCTGCTGGCCGGTGTAGTCGCTGGGCTCACCTGACTTGGCGGTCGAGTCCGTCCATGCCGCGAGCGTCAGATAGGACTCACCGGGCGAGAACATGACGCCGTCGACGAAGTCGACTGCCTCGCCGTCCCACTCACTCTTGTCGGCAATGGTCTCGATCGCGGAGGCGAGCGTGTCGAGCTCGTCGAAACGGACATGCCGCAGCTCGACGAATGGCGCGGTGGGCTGCAGCGCGATGCGCAGGCGCAGCGCGTACCCGAGGCTGCCGTAGGAGTTGGGGAACGCGGCGAACAGCTCGGCGTTCTCGCTTGCGCTCGCGGTCACGACCTCGCCGTCCCCGGTGAGTACGTCGAGCTCGAGCACCGACTCGTGCGGTAGGCCGTTGAACAGCGACGACGACTCGATGCCCAGGCCGGTGACGGCGCCGCCGAGCGTGATCGTCTTCAGCTGCGGCACCACGAGCGGCATCAACCCGTGCGGCAATGTCGCGGCCACGAGCGTCTCGTAGGTGCACATGCCCTGGACGTCGGCGGTGCGCGTACGTGCGTCGATGCTGATGACGTCCGTGAGGCCGCTGACGTCGAGCCCCGCGCCTGTGCGGTTGTGCGCACGGAACAGGTTGGACGTCGGCTTAGCAAGCCGGATGCGCCCGGCCGGCAACGCACGCATGTCGCGTTGGACCGCCCGGACGGCGCGGTCGTGGGCCGGCTGGCCGATCACAGGCATTAGGGCAATGTACTGAGCGAGGTCTCACCTATGGCAGCCGGTCAGCGGCGAATCGCCTTCTCGACCGCGAGCGCGAGCAGGGACTGACCGCCGACGCTGGGGTGCACGCCGCAGCCACCTGTCGACAGCGTGGTCAGCAGACCGGCCGCGCAGGTGTCCCCGCCGGCCTGGGCGGCGGCCCGCTGGAAGGTGCCATAGCCGTCCGCCACCGTGACGCCGTAGGGCTTGGCCGCGCTGTCCATCGCTGTGTTGAGGGCCTGGCTGCTGGCGTTCTGGGTCGCCGAACGGTAGTCGGTCGAGTAGTAGTTCACGATCACGATCTGTCCCCGGTAGTGCTGCCGCACGGTGCGCAGGGTCGTCGAGACGTTGGCTGCGACCCTCGCCAGCACGCCCGGCAACTCTGAGGCACAGGAGTCCTTCGTCGTTGCCTGGCAGAGGAACCCGCCGTTCGCGCCGATCATCAGCGTCACCAGCCTCGTGTCCCGGTGCCGGGCGAGGAAGACCTCGGCGTACTGCAGCTGGGATGCCGCGTTCGCCACCCGCAACTTCAGGGCGGCGCCCACGTCCTCGGTGAAGCCGACGAACTTCGCCGCGTTGCTGTAGTCCGGGGTGGGCAGGTTGGCCGGCTCGCGGTAACCGAAGGACACCGAGTCGCCGAGCGCGAGATAGGACGAGCCGGGCCGCACGGGTTCGACGTGCTGGCCCGGATGGTGAGCGGCGCTGGCCAGAGCCGGGGCGGCGACGACCGCCGACACGCACAAGGCCGCGCTGATTACCAGCAGGCTGAAACGACGGGATCGAGACACGATTCGGGCCACGAAGCACTTCTGCTGACAGCGTCCGCAGGACCTCGTCATCCGGCTGTGGCGCGGATGTCACCTTGCTCTCCGACGCCTGGGAGATCAATGCCACCCAGATCCGCGGGGATGGCCGGTTTAACAGCATGTCGAAACGACATCACGCAACGGCGAGTAGTGCCCGAACGTGTCGTTCGACTGGTGATTCCTTGCTGGGCGGGCCGCCGGGTGGGTCGGGCTGTTTGCTGCGGTAGTGCTGGCCGGTGGGGGTTTCGGTGATGATGGTGCCGTTGGTGGTG
>NZ_CAXTHK010000010.1:0-121213 GCF_964244045.1 uncultured Jatrophihabitans sp.
CAACCGCGGCCTGATCAACACACCCCGAGAGTCAACCGAACCCGGGGCAGTCCCGTCTACATGACCACCGTGTTCACCTGCGGGGCGATCTGCTCGGCCGTCACCGGCGTGCTGCACGACGCCTACGGCTGGACGGGCGTGTGCTGGTTCGGTACCGCGTTGCCGCTGCTCGGCTTCGGCGTGTGGGCGCTGCGTCTGCGGCCCTCGCAGGCCCCGGACCGGACCGCAGTCGCCGAACACAAGTCCGTAACCGCTGTCTGATTCGGTCTGCTGCCACCCGCCGTCGCGGATACCGTCAGTCGCCGCGCAGCGCTTAAATTGATCGGCGCCACCGCGGCGGCCTCACTTGCCGCCGCCTGCTCCTCGTCGTCATCGAAAAGCACTCCATCGATCCGCAGTGGCAGCTCACCCGCGCCCGACGGGGAAACTGCGCGGCAGTCGAGCCCAGCGCCGAGCCTCGCCGTGTCCACCTTGGTCACGGGCACATGGGACATCCACGCCGCGCGCTACTCAGGCACAGCAACGACACCGTCCCAGGTGACGACCGGACACATCGTCGTGACGCAGGACTCGTGGCGTCTGAGCCTGGCGGATGTGGACGGCGGGGTGTCCCGTCCGTCGGACATGACTGGCAACTGGACATCGAACTCCACCGGTATCGCTGCTCCCGTGAACGGCAGCAGCGGATACCGATTCGAGGACGACGACGGCGGCCCGACGTTCACCGGATTCACCGCACTGTCCGCACCCGCCCACCTCGCGGTGCCGACCAGCAAGACTCTTCAGTGGCTACCCAAAGAGCGTTCGACAGCCATCGACTCACCTCATCAACTCGACGTTCGGGTATCCACCCTTTCGTTGCTAAAGCTGACTTGGGTCGAACCACCCTCCGACGACGACGGCGTCGAGGATCCGGGCAGGCACGTGCGCATTACCTGCACGAAGCGGCAGTGACTGCGGCTCGAGACATCAGCCAACACGGTCAGCTGACGGTGGCCTCGGCCCGGCGCGGCAGGCGCCATTCGGGCCGCGGGAAGTGGCAGGTGTAACCCCACGGGATGCGCTCCAGGTAGTCCTGGTGCTCGGGCTCGGCCTCCCAGAAGTCCGCCACCGGCTCGACCTCGGTGACGACCTTGCCGGGCCAGATCCCGGAGGCGTCGACGTCGGCGATGGTGTCGAGGGCGACCCGCTTCTGCTCCTCGTCGGTGTAGTAGATCGCCGAGCGGTAGCTCGCGCCGATGTCGTTGCCCTGACGATTGCGCGTCGACGGGTCGTGGATCTGGAAGAAGAACTCGAGGATCTCCCGGAAACTGGTGGCCGCTGGGTCGAAGACGATCTCAACCGCCTCGGCGTGGCTGCCGTGGTTGCCGTAGGTGGCATTCGGGACGTCGCCGCCGCTGTAGCCGACCCGTGTCGAGATCACCCCGGGTTGCTTTCGGATGAGGTCCTGCATCCCCCAGAAACACCCGCCGGCCAGTACCGCTCGCTCGGTGCTCATCGCACGCCTCCTCAGACGACCCGCGCGACCCGAACGGCCCGCGCGCACAGCTTAAACGAGCACACGAGGTACCGGAATTCCCGCGCGCGCGGTGCCCGGAACGCGCGCGTCGTAGGGTTCGACCAACCTCGATCGGACGGAGCCCGCCATGGCACTGAGCGACTTCCCTCGCCACCCGCTGTTGTTCGGGCCTAGCCCGCTTCATCCGCTCGAGCGGTTGAGCGACGAGCTCGGCGGCGCACGCATCTGGGCCAAGCGCGAGGATTGCAACTCGGGCCTCGCGTTCGGCGGCAACAAGACCCGCAAACTCGAATACCTCGTGCCGGACGCGCTGGCGCAGGGTGCGACGCACCTCGTGTCGATCGGAGGGGTGCAGTCGAACCACACCCGGCAGGTCGCCGCCGTCGCGGCGAAGCTGGGGTTGCGAGCGCGTCTGGTGCAGGAGAGCTAGGTTGACTGGCCCGACGCGGTCAACGACCGGGTCGGCAACATCCTGCTCTCGCGGATCATGGGCGCTCACGTCGAGCTGGTCGAGGCCGGCTTCGGCATCGGGTTCAAGCAGAGCTGGGAGAACGCGCTCGAGGAGATCCGCTCCGGGGGCGGCGTGCCGTATGCCATCCCGGCCGGCGCGTCCGACCACCGCCTCGGCGGCCTCGGCTTCGCCAACTGGGCCTACGAGGTGCAGCAGCAGGAGCAGGAGCTCGGCGTCTTCTTCGACACGATCATCGTCTGCAGCGTCACCGGTTCGACCCACGCCGGCATGATCGCCGGATTCGCCGGCCAGGACCGGTCACGCCGCGTACTCGGCATCGACGCCTCGGCGAAGATCGACGAGACCCGTGCGCAGGTAGCCAAGATCGCGCGCAACACCGCCGAGCTCATCGGCCTCGGCCGCGACCTGCGCGATGACGAAATCACCGTCCTCGAGGGCTGGGCCGGCGACTACTACGGCATCCCGGTCGACTCGACCCTCGACGCCATCCGGCTCACCGGCAGCCTGGAAGGGATGATCATCGACCCGGTGTACGAGGGGAAGTCCATGGCCGGGCTCATCGACCTCGTGCGCCGCGGCGACATCGGCCGGGACTCGACCGTGCTGTATGCCCACCTGGGCGGCCAGCCCGCCCTCAACGCCTACAGCGCCCTGTTCCGGAACTGACCGCCCCTCCAGCGCTCAGAGCCTGAGCAACCGCTCGGCGTTGCCCGAGCAGATCAGCTGCCGTTCGGTCTCGGACACGTCGGCGTTGTCGGTGAAGTCCGCGGCACGGCGCATGGCCATGAACGGGTAGTCGATCGAGAACAGCACGTTCTCGATCGACATCGCCGTGATGGCGTGCCGCAACGCGGCCGAGTCGTGAACCCCGGCGGTCGTGATGGCGACGTTGCGCCGCAGGTAGAACGACGGCAGTTCGGCCAGCGGCTTTGCCTTGTTCATGACCGACCACCGTTCGTCCATCCGCCAGAGCTGAAACGGCAACGCCTCGCCGAGGTGCCCGAGGATCAGCTGCAGTGCGGGGAAGCGCTCGAACACGCCGCTCGAAACGAGGCGCAGAGTGTGTGCCGCACACTCGACGGCCCACCCGAACGACGCGTTCTGCCACTCCGGGTAGGCGCGCAACGCCACCGGGTGCTCCGGCGGCCCGGGATGCAGGTAGATCGGGACGTCCAGCGCCACGACTGCGACCACAGCACGTCGTATTCCGGGTCATCGAGGGACCGTCCGTCGGTCTGCCCGTTGACCAGGGCGCCGACGAACCCCAGCTCAGTGACGCTCCGCCGCAGCTGCTGCCGGGTCCTGGGTGGGCAAGCTGGCGAAACCGCGCAGTCGGCTCGGGTGCCGGGCCACCATCTCGGCCACCTCGTCGTTGCTGCGCCGGGCGGCGCGGACCGCTTCAGCACGGTCCGCGACGGGACTCGTGTTGGACAGCACCTGCACGTCGATCCCAGCGAGGTCCATCTCGGGGATTCGGTGGTCCACATCGCGCAGCAACTCGTTCAGCTCGTTCACCCGTTCCGGTGCGCGCCGAGCTGGGGACCGAAACCGAAGCCCTGCGTCGCGACCGCCTCCTTCAACACGATCTTGCGTACGGGAGCTTCCTCGCGAGCAGGGACCTCGGCTTCGGGCGGCAAGACGTCAGCTGACCTTCCAGGCCTTCAGGTACGGCGCCTGGTAGGTCGGCGTGCCGAACCAGTCGTAGGTCGCCCCTTCGGCAGGGGTCTGCTTGATCGTGGTGATGTTGCTCGAGTCGAACAACCGGGTGACGAACGGGTAGTTGGTCGGCACGGAGTCGCCGCCGATCATCCGGCACAACCCGTCGGCGGCGTTCCAACCCGCCAGGTTGCCGGCCGCCGCCACTGCGAACGCCAGGTGACCCTGCTTGACGTTCAGCAGCCCACCGACGCCGCCGCTCGGGCCGCCGATCTTGACCTTCGTGGTGGCCCGGGCGCTGGTCAGACCGGAGTAGACGGGGTTGCCGAACACGTCGGCGTTCTCCGGCAGCACCCAGTCGATCTTCGGGTTGCGCAGCAGCGCCCCGCTGACGACCGACGCGGCCTGATCGACGTGCGCGGACGAGACGTTCGACGTCGACACCTTGCAGTTCGGGCACTTGGCCTTGATGCTCGCGACACGTCGGCCTCCACGCGGACGGGAGCGAAGAAGCCGTCGTAGTGCGGGGTGGCAGGGAACCGGCCGGCGAGGATCGCCGTCTGATCAGCCTCGAACATGGACGACTTCCATCCACGCGGTTGTTTGAATTTGGACCACAGTGCAAGACCGCACCGAAGTCCGCCGACTCTAAACACGATAGTTATTGTGTAGTCAACGGTTGCAAAGTCATGGAGTCGCTTGTGAGTGGCGGTGCCGTCGAGCCGATTGCTGAGCCCGGTGACGTCCGCGCGATCACCGACGGGCGGCGGGCACGGCGGCGCGAGGTGCTGCGCAACAAGGTCTACGACGCAGCGATCGAGCTGTTTACGAAGCAGGGTTACGACACGACCACCATCGACGCGATCGCCGAGCGTGCCGACGTGGCCCGCAACACCGTGTTCAACCACTTCCCGCAGAAGATGGCTTCCTGCAGGGTGGGGGTTACGGCGTCGAGCCATCACGGTGGCCGCGCTGGAGCTGGACGACGTGCACGACGTCCCCGACGTGCCGGCCGCAAATCGCTACGGCGATGCATGGCCGAGTTGGCAGCCCTCAGTACTGCAGACCGTCGGCAGACCGTCATGGTCATGGACGCCTCCGCACGCCACAGCGACATCCTGAGTAGGCAGCCGCTCGCCGCGGTCTTCACCCCGATCGTCGCGGCGGGTCAGGACCGGGGCGAGTTCTCGACGACGCCGCAGCCGGACCTGGTGGGCGCCGTGCTGGCCGGCATCTACTGCACGACGCTGCTGCGCTGGATCGCCGAGGAGCCGGCACCCTTCCACCTCGCCACGCAGCTCGATGCGATGCTCGACATCGTTTTCACCGGGCTCTAGTCCCCCTGACTCGGTGGCGCTGCGCCGACAACCCGTCGCTCGGCACCGCCCTGCCGACTGCCCGCGACCCGCGTTGACTGCGCCGTCCGGAGGGCGAGCGCCGAAGCCCGGAACGCCGCCACCGGAAGGTGGCGGCGTTCGCTGGGCGAGCGGTGGGGCTGTGCCAAACGATCAGCTGCAGCCGCTGGTGCTGCCGCAGCCTTCACACACGAAGCAGCTGCCGGCCGGGCGCATCTTGGTGCCGCAGTTCATGCACAGCGGTGCGTCGGCGGAACTGCCGGTGATGAGCTCGAGCAACTCGGTGGAGCTGTGCGCTCCCGCTGGGGCGGGCAGCTCGGCGGCGTCGGCCTCGTCGATGACGTCGGTCGCCTTCGTGACCGGCGCGGACTGGGCCAAGGCTTCCATGTCGAGCTCGTCGGACTCGCTAGGAGCGTAGGAGCCCGTGTCGAGCTGGCGGGTGCGCTCCTGCGCCGTGTAGATGCCCAGCGCCGAGCGGGTGTCGAAGTCCAGGTGGTCCAGCGCCAGGCGGCGGAAAATGTAGTCGAGGATCGACTGCGCCATCCGCACGTCGGCATCGTCGGTGAGACCCGCCGGCTCGAAGCGCATGTTGGTGAACTTCTGCACGTAGGTGTCAAGCGGCACGCCGTACTGCAGCGCGATCGAGATGGCGATGGAGAAGGCGTCCATGACCCCGGCGAGCGTCGAGCCCTGCTTGCCCAGCTTGAGGAAGACCTCGCCGAGTTCGCCGTTGTCGTAGGTGCCGGCGGTCATGTAACCCTCGGCGCCCCCGACGGCGAACGACGTGGTGCGCGAATTGCGCGCCTTGGGCAGCCGGGTACGCGTCGGACGGAACTCGATGACCTTCTCGCTCGACGCCTGCGTCGTGGTGGCCTCGGCGCCGTTGTTGTCGCCCTTACCGGCCGACAGCGGCTGGCCCACCTTGCAATTGTCGCGGTACACCGCGAGCGCCTTGAGACCGAGCTTCCAGCCCTGGAAGTAGACGTCCTCGATGTCCTCGACGGTGGCCGTCTCGGGCAGGTTGACCGTCTTGGAGATCGCGCCGGACAGGAACGGCTGGACGGCCGCCATCATCCGCACGTGACCCATCGCCCTGATTGGTCGCGCTCCCATCGCGCAGTCGAAGACCTCATAGTGCTCGGTACGCAAGCCCGGCGCGTCGATGACGTGCCCGTTCGCGGCGATGTATTCGACGATCGCCTCGACCTGCTCCTCCTGGTAGCCCAGCAGGCGAAGTGCACGCGGGACGGTCTGGTTGACGATCTGCATCGACCCGCCGCCGACGAGCTTCTTGAACTTCACCAGCGCGAGATCGGGTTCGACCCCGGTGGTGTCGCAGTCCATCATCAATCCGATGGTCCCCGTCGGTGCCAACACACTGGCCTGCGCGTTGCGCCATCCGTTGCGCTCACCGATCTTGTTGCCCGCGGCCCACTCGGCCGTGGCCAACGTCAGGACGTCGCGGTCGTTCTGGTGCAGCGAGCGGACCGAGTCGTTGGCCGCAGCGTGCTTGCGCATGACGCGGGCGTGGGCTGTGGCGTTGCGGGCGTATCCCTCGTACGGGCCGACGATGCCGGCCAGCTCGGCCGAGCGACGGTAGGCGACGCCAGTCATCAGCGAGGTGATGGCGCCGGCCAGCGCGCGACCGCCGTCGGAGTCGTAGGCCAGGCCGGTGGCCATGAGCAGCGCGCCGAGGTTGGCGTAGCCGATGCCCAGCTGACGGTAGGCCCGGGTGTTGTCGCCGATGGCCTGGGTCGGGAAGTCGGCGAAGCAGATCGAGATGTCCATCGCGGTGATGATCAGCTCGACGGCCTTGACGAAGCGCTCGGAGGCGAAGGTGTTGTCCTTCTCCAGGAACGTCATCAGGTTCAGCGAGGCCAGGTTGCACGAGGTGTTGTCGAGGCTCATGTACTCCGAGCACGGGTTGGACGCGTTGATGCGGCCGGTCTCGGGGTTGGTGTGCCAGTCGTTGATCGTGTCGTCGTACTGGATGCCCGGGTCGGCGCACTCCCACGCCGCCTGCGCGACCTTACGGAACAGGCCCTTGGCGTCGACGGTCTCCAGAACGCGGTTGTCGCTGCGAGCCCGCAGGCCGAAGCCGGTGCCCTCGTCGACCGCGCGCATGAACTCGTCGCTGACGCGCACCGAGTTGTTCGCGTTCTGGTACTGCACGGAGGTGATGTCCGAACCGCCGAGGTCCATGTCGTAACCCGCGTCGCGCAGGACGCGGATCTTGTCCTCCTCGCGCGCCTTGGTCGAGACGAACTCCTCGATGTCGGGGTGGTCGATGTCCAGAACGACCATCTTGGCCGCGCGGCGCGTAGCGCCGCCGGACTTGATGGTGCCGGCCGAGGCGTCGGCGCCGCGCATGAAGCTGACCGGGCCGGACGCGGTGCCGCCGGAGGACAGCAGCTCCTTGGAGGAGCGGATGCGGGACAGGTTCAGCCCGGCGCCCGAGCCGCCCTTGAAGATCAGACCCTCCTCGCGGTACCAGTTCAGGATCGAGTCCATGGTGTCGTCGACGGCGAGGATGAAGCAGTTGTGCACGCGGAGGCCGCCCGAAGACAAGTACTCCCCGCTGTCGGTCTGGATGTCGTATACGTCCATCTCGCCGCGCGAGGTGATACTGGCGATCTCGAGGCGCTTGACGTCCTTCGCGGACCGCCCTGGCAGGTCGAATGACGCGTCGAGCTTGGCGGTCTTGACCGGGTCGAGGAAACCGATCTCGTCAGCGAAGATGCGCCGGTCCCCGGCGTTCTGAATGCGAATCTCCCAGGTGTCATGCCGGTCGGCCCGCTTCTCGAGCTTGTGCCCAACGCGGGCGAAGATCCCGAACCGGCTCAGCAGTGCCTGAATCCCGCGCACCAGGTCCTCGCCGATCATCGCCATGCCGATCATCGTGGAACGTTCGCGGGGCGATACAAATCCTTCGGCCTGGAAGATGCTGCGCAGGTAGGCAGCCACCACCGGCAAGGGTGCGCTGAACAGTTGCGCGGGCACGACCTGCTCAGTGCCGCGTGCCCGCAGATCCCAGCGGGTGACGAACTCATCAAGCACATTTCCGTAGAGCCGCGTGCGACGGCAGTCAAGATCCGGACTCTGCGTGCTGACCCGACGCTCGTGCCGATGCACGTCTGGGAACACCGTGTCCAGCGCGGCGGTCACCCAAGACAGCTCGGCGTCGTTGACCGTCATGGCCTCGATCGTCAGCGAGCGGTTCGTGCCTTCGTACTGACCGACGAACCCGTCGCTCTGCAGCCAACCGGCCAATGCTGCCTCGGCGACACCGAGTGAGGTGATCTCCGTTTCCCCGTGCGCGCTGCGGCGGTGCCATTCGAGCTGGTCTCCGACGCGCAGCTCCCCTGCGGGCACGAATGACCCGGTGCCCTCGCCGGTGCTGCGCCACACCAGGTGATCGGCAGTGACGTCAAGGGCGTGACCGGCTTTCGTCACGACGCGCAGGACCTCTTTCACCCCGTTGTGCTTGGTGGCAAGGACGCTCGTCAACCCGTGCGCGTCGAACACCTTGGCGCCCACCGCGTCCCGCTCGACGAGCTCACCGATCGGGACGAGACCGGCCGGCGTGCTCACCAACGCGTCGTACGGCTGGCACGCGCTGACCTGTTGCGGCGAGGTGGTGCCGACGTTGAACCAGACTGGTGAGTTGAAGCTGAACACCTGGTGCAGCAGCATCCACGTCAGCTCGTGCTCGAAGACCTCCGCGTCGCGCGGCGAGGCGAAGTAGCCGTTCAGCTCGCCGGCCTCGCGGTACTTGTGGACGACCCGGTCGATGAGCTGGCGCAACGACCATTCGCGCACGTCGCTGCCGACCGCGCCACGGAAGTACTTGGTCGTGACGATGTTGGCCGCGTTGACCGACCAGAAGTCCGGGAACTCGACGCCACGCTGCTCGAAGTTGATCGAGCCGTCGCGCCAGTTAGTCATGACGATGTCGCGACGCTCCCAGCTGACCTCGGCGTAGGGATGCACACCGTCGACGGTGTAGACCCGCTCGACACGCAGACCCTGCTCGGAGAAGACGGGTGTGCCACTGGACGCGGGGTCTCTGGACGCGGGGTCTTCGGAACCCGAACTCGCGGAGTGGGTCAGGTCGGCCTGGGTCATGCGGTGTCCTTCCGGGACGGTGGGCAGAGCGCGGGTCCGTGCTGTCGAGGTCGAAGCAGCGGTCGAAACAGGGGTCGGTGCAGGGGGTTGAACTAGCCGGCGGGGGTGCTCCCGGTGGCGGACGGATCGGTGCGGTTGCGCAGGTCGACGATGGCCTTCTCGAAGTCCTCAGCCGAGGTGAAGGCCTGATAGACGCTGGCGAAACGCAGGTACGCGACCTGGTCCAGTTTGCGCAACGGGCCGAGGATGGCCAGGCCGACGTCGTCGCTCGGGACCTCCGCGACGCCGGTGGCGCGGATGGCCTCCTCGACGGTCTGAGCCAGCTGGGCTAGGTGGTCCTCGTCGACCGGCCGGCCCTGGCACGCGCGCCGGACGCCGCTGATGACCTTGGCCCGCGTGAACGGCTCGGTGACGCCGCTGCGCTTGATGACCGCGAGCGTCGCTTGCTCGACCGTGGTGAAACGGCGGCTGCACTCGGGACAGGAACGGCGCCTGCGGATGACCTGGCCCTCGTCCTGCTCACGGGAGTCGACGACGCGCGAGTCGGGGTGCCGGCAATACGGGCAGCGCATGCGGGCTCCTCTCGCGATGGACGTACGGTGCGGCCGAACCGAGCAGATCTGTGGACGGAGCTGTCCAGAACCTGGGGACCAGCCTGTGGACCACTACCGCTTGCTGTGGACGGTGCACCCCAACCTGTGGACGAAGTACAACAGTGTAACTACTACATGTAGGGGTGAACCGTAGAACGACCACGGCTGTTCCGCAAGAGCCGACTGCGGCGCGTCGAGAATTGGCTATCGGCCGCGCGGTCAGCGCACGCGTAGGACCTGGCCCGGCATGACGCTGGGGTCGGTGAGGTGGTTCAGGCGCCGCAGGTCGGCGACCTCGGCCCGCGGGTCGCGCTCGGGCGCGATCCGCGACGCGAGCGCCCACAGGGTGTCTCCGGAGTGCACGGTGACGGTGGCCGGGCCGGCGCTCGTCGACCCGGCGGCCGCGGCATGGGGCGCCGACAGTGCGGCCAACCAGACGAGCAGCGCCCCGGCGATGGCGGTGAGCGCGGCCAGCACCATAACTCCGCGGCGGGTGAGCCGTAGCGGTGCGGCGATGGAGGACGGGGACGGCGCGTACAGCACGGACACCGACGGAGCGATCAATGTGGACGCATCGCGATCCGGTCTGGCGAGAGCGCGCGGTGCGTCGCCCACTGCCGGTTCGCACGGCACCACGCGCAGGCTCGGACGACGGGCCGGGACGGGTTGCGCCACGAGCAGGGAATCGAGATCCAGAGCGACCGACATGCCATGCTCCTTGCGGTTCGTAGGGCCCGTCCGCATCGAACAGGCATTCGAAAGAACGTCTGATCGAATGTGTACCAGCGGGGTCTGACAAAAACCATCGACGACGGCGTGTCGTTCGAACAGATGTTTGAGTTCACAGCGCGTCGGGGCTAGCGTCGGTGCCGTTCGATAAACCAGATTCGAAAGCACACAGGCGCTAGGAGGCCATCGGTGGCACAGGACAGAAGCGTTCGCGGCAGCCGCGGCGCAGCGACGGACGAGACGGCAGCTGCGGAACCGGTCAAGCGCCGCCCGGGGCGTCCCAAGGTCACCGAACTGCCCGACCCGGTTACCGGCCTGACCCGACGGCAGCAGGCCATCCTCGACGTCATCCGGGATTCCGTCGAGCGGCGCGGCTACCCGCCGAGCATCCGCGAGATCTGCGAGTCGGCGGGCCTGGCCTCGACGTCCAGCGTCGCCCACCAGCTGGCGATGCTCGAACGCAAAGGCTTCCTGCGCCGCGACCCGAACCGCCCGCGCGCCGTCGATGTACGTGGGCCCGGCTCGGACCGCACCGCAGGCACCGGTGCCCCGAAGCCCAAGGCGGCCCGCCGCGCAGTCGCGGTCACCGACGACGCTCCACGCGGCGAGACGCCGGTGTTCGTCCCGATGGTGGGGCGCATCGCCGCAGGCGGCCCGATCCTTGCCGAGCAGATGATCGAGGACGTCTTCCCGCTGCCCAAGTCACTGGTGGGCGACGGCACCCTGTTCATGCTGAAGGTGGTCGGCGACTCGATGGTCGACGCGGCCATCGCCGACGGCGACTGGGTGGTCATCCGCCAGCAGGAGAACGCCGAGAACGGCCAGATCATCGCGGCCATGATCGACGGCGAGGCGACCGTCAAGACCCTGCAGCGGCGCGACGGCAAGGCCTGGCTGCTGCCGCACAATCCGGCCTACTCCCCCATCGACGGCGATGACGCCACCATCCTCGGCCGCGTCGTCTCGGTCCTGCGCAAGATCTGAAGGGCAAGAGACCGCGCGCCGTCAGGCCTGATCGACAGCGCGTGCGGTCTGCACCAGCACCGAACCCAACCGGCGGTGCACCAGCCGGCCACGTCCAGGCGGCAGCGACTCCATCTTCTGCGAGCCCAGCACCGCACCTTCGTCCTTGCTGCCCGAGAGCAGGATGCCGGGCGTGCCCATGTCGCGCAGGTTGCGCAGGACCGTCTCGTACATGCCCTGACCCGCCCCACCGGCAGAGCGGGCGAGCACGACGTGCAGTCCGATGTCGCGGGCCTGCGGCAGGAATTCGACGATGGCCGGCAGCTGGTTGCCGGCGCTCGAGGCGATCAGGTCGTAGTCGTCGAGCAGCAGGAACAGCTTCGGCCCGCTCCACGTCGGCACCTCGCCGGCGACCGGGTCGACCTGGATGCCGGCCAACCGGTCGCGCAGCGCGGCGACAATGTTGCCGACGACGTCCGGCGCGTTGACCGAGTTCATGACGTAGCCGATCTGGTGCCCGGTGGTGACCGCACCCAACATGCCGCGCCGGAAGTCGAAGGTGATGATCTTCGCCTCGTCCGGCGTCCACCGCGTCGTGATGCCGCGGGCGATGGTGCGCAACAGGTTCGACTTCCCCGACTCGACATCGCCGATGACGATGAAGTGCGGCTCGGCGTCGAAGTCGACCGACACCGGCGACAGCGTGTCCTCGTCGACGCCGATCGGCAGCGACGCGCCCAGCTTCCGGATCGGCGGCAGGTCACGGTAGGGCAGCTCGCGGGGCAGCAGCCGGACCGGCGGCGCCACCGGCCCGCGCCACGCACCGTGCACCGCACTCACTAGCGACCCGACGCCGTCGACAAGGTCGTCGACGGAGTTCGTGCCGTCGATGCGTGGTAGCGCGGACAGGAAGTGCAGTTTGTGCGGGCTGATGCCGCGCCCGGGCGCGCCCTCGGGCACGTCCTTGGCGACCCTGCGATCGAACTCGGACTCGCTCGGATCACCGAGGCGCAGCTCGAGGCGGTTGCTGATCAGGTCGCGCAGCGACGGGCGCAGCTCCATCCAGCGCTGGATGGACAGCACGACGTGCACTCCGTAACCCAGTCCCCGCGCGGCGATCTGGGTGATCGCTGTCTCGAGGGTCTCGTAGTCAGCGCGCACGGTGCCCCACCCGTCGACCACGAGGAAGACGTCGCCGAAGCCGTCACGGGGCACGGAACCCGCGGCCGCGAGCCGGCGGTAGGACGCCATCGAGTCGATGCGGTGGGCGGTGAACAGTTCCTCGCGCTGGGCCACCAGTGCGTTGATCTCGGCGATTGTGCGGCGTAAGCGCTCGGGTTCGAGCCGGGTGGCCACCGAGCCGACGTGCGGCAGGTCGGACAGGCCGGTCAGGGTGCCGCCGCCGAAGTCCAGGCAGTAGAACTGCGCCTGCTCGGGCGTGTGGGTGAGCGCCATGCCGGCGATCAGCGAGCGCAGCACGGTGCTCTTGCCGCTCTGGGGGCGTCCGACCACGACGAAGTGCGAGCTGGCCAGCTCGATCCAGTGCGGGTCGCGGCGCTGGTCGAAGGGCCGGTCGATGATCCCGATGGGCGCAGCAAGACGGGGGGCAACGGTCCAGTCGACCGGACGCAGGCCGAGCTCGTTCTCCACCAGCGGCGGCAGCAGCTCATTGATGGTCGGCGGGACGTCAAGCGGGGGCAGCCACACCTTGCGGGCCGGCGTCCCGGCACCCTCGAGCCGCTCGACGAGGATGTCGAGCATCGTCTCGCCCGGCGCAGCAGCGGCGAGCGGGTCGGGACCCTCGTCCACCTCGGGTTCGGGCTCGGGCTCGCGGGAGACGATCGGTGCGATCTGGTAGGGCAGCACCTGGTGCCGGGACCAGCCGTCGCTGATGTCCGGGCCTGACCGCGACGAGCGGACGTAGGCGCCGGAGACGTAGGCGGCCTTGAAGCGCACCAGGCCCTCGGTCGCCTCCTTCAGATAGCCGTTGCCAGGGGCGCTGGGCAGCTCGTAGGCATCCGGCACGCCGAGCACGACCCGCGACTCGATGGCCGAGAACGTACGGAGCCCGACGCGGTAGGACAGGTGCGTGTCCAGGCCGCGCAGCTTGCCCTCCTCCAGCCGCTGCGAGGCCAGCAGCAGGTGCACCCCCAGCGAGCGGCCGAGGCGGCCGATCATGACGAAGAGGTCGATGAAGTCCGGCTTGGCCGAGAGCAGCTCGCTGAACTCGTCGACGACGATGAACAGCGATGGCATTGGTTCGAGGGCCGCACCCTGCTCGCGAGCCCGTTCGTAGTCGCGTAGCGAGGCGTAGTTGCCCGCCGCGCGCAACGCCTCCTGGCGGCGCACCATCTCGCCGGCGATCGCGTCCTTCATCCGGTCGACGAGTATCAGCTCGTCCTCGAGGTTGGTGATGATCGCCGAGGTATGCGGCAGCACGTCGAGGCTGGCGAACGTCGCGCCACCCTTGAAGTCGACGAGGACGAAGTTCAACGTCTCGGACGAGTGGGTCAGCGCCAGCCCGAGCACCAGGGTGCGCAGCAGCTCGGACTTGCCCGAGCCGGTAGCGCCGATGACCAGACCGTGCGGGCCCATACCGCCCTGCGCGGACTCCTTGATGTCCAGCTCCACCGGCTGGCCGTTCGGTCCTAGCCCGATCGGCACCCGCAGCCGGTCGCGGGGGGCGCGGGGTCGCCACGTCAGAGACGTGTCGACGTCGCGCGGATCGCCGATGCGCAGCAGGTCGGGCAGGCTCAGGTCGACGGCGAGTGCGTCCTCGTGTTCGGCGGTGGCTGCCGACACCCGCTTCGGGCTCATCCGGCGCGCGAGTGCCTCTGCCTCCACGACGCTCAGCCGGTCCGGGGTGCCGAGTGCGGTGCGCTGGTCGCGGCCGTTGGCGTCTCGACGCGCCAGGGTGACCTCGTCGGCCGACACCTCGAGCCGCGCCACGCCCGGGCCGAACTCCGGCCCGGTGGCGTCCGACAGGTCGAGCACCGTGACGCCCTGGACGAGGCTTTGCGACAGTTGCGCCTCGGCCGGCACCCGGCCGCCGTCGACGACGACCACCACGTGCGGACCCTCGGTGCTCGCCCCGACGCCGAAGCGCGCGCGGCTCGTCAGGGTCTCGCCGACCAGGGCCTCCACGGCGAGCAGGTCGTCGCCAATCAACCGGGTCTGCCCTACCGCGTCGTGCTCGACCGGGCTGAGCGCGTGCGGGGCCCACTTGAGCCACTCCCACTGCGCAAGCGCATCCTGGCCCGCGCACACGGCAACGACCACGTCGTCGGGGGTGTGGAAGGCGAGCAGCTGCGCCACTACAGAACGGGCAAGGGCACGTGAGGACGAGCGGGACCCGCTGAAGGCGAGTCGACCGAACGAGGTCAGGGCCAGCGCGACCGGCAGATCGGGCACCGAGCCGTGGGTGCGCACGAAGCGACGCAGCGCCGCCGCGGAGATGGGCTCGAGGTCCTCGATCGGTTTGGTCTCGGGAACGACGAGGCTGACTGCCAGGCGCTGCGGGCCGCGCCCGATGCGGGCAGTGAGGAAGTCTTCGTCGCCCGGCCGGCGCTCCCACAGCCGCGAGCCGACCGCGATGCACCACAGGGTGTCGGGATCGGGGTGGTGCCAGAGCCGGGCGACGCGCTGCTGCTCGGCGGCGGCGCGTACCCGGCGGCGCACCTGCTCGAGGTAGCGCTGGTAGTCGCGCCGATCGCCGTCCAGCCGGCGGCGCTTCTCACCCGAGCCGCGCCCCACGCTGCCCGCGGCCATGCCGACCATCGACAGGCCCATCATGCCGCTGGCCAAGTAGGTGACCGGTGATCCGCCACCCCCGCTGACGAACAGTCCGGTGGCGCCGGCCCCGGCCAACATGGGCAACATCGTCAGCGCCTGGCCGGCGCCGCCCCCGGCGACGGTCTCGGGCAGCTCAGGTGGGGACTCCAGCACGATCTCGCCGCGGGGTTCGGCCGGTGCTCGACGTCGCGCAGGGCGACGGAACAGCTCGGTGCCCAACGACGTCCTCCGTTAGCGTGTGACCCACCGGCCCTGACGAGCGGTGTCGGCAAGATCGTAACCGCGCAGTAAAGCGGCGCCCGAACGTCGATCGAAGGGTTGTGCATGACCGTCTCGACGTCAGCCAGTGTGGTGGCCAACAGCTGCCGGCTGACCATCATCTCCTCGACCCTGCGCGTGGACCTCGCAGTCCCGGTGCAGATCTCCGTCGCCGAACTGCTCACCATCGTGGTCACCAGCCTGGGCCCGGAGGCCGCCGACCTCGGCGCCAGCGAGGGTGGCTGGGTGCTGCAGCGGACCGGATCGGAGCCGTTGAACCCGGCAGAGACCCTTGCGGCGAGCGGTGTCGTCGACGGTGACGTCCTGCACCTGCGCACCCGCTCGACCAAGCTGCCCGAGCTGGCCTTCGACGACGTGCTCGACGCCGTGGCCGACGGCGTCCTCACCCGCACCCACCGGTGGACGGCGACACAGACAGCCCACGGCGCGACGATCTTCGCCGGCGCGTTGCTCGTGTTCACGGCAGGTACCGCGCTGCTGGTCGGCCCGCGCTGGATCGCGTCCGCGATCACGCTTGGCGTCGGCGCGGTCCTGCTCGGGCTGGCCGCGGTTGCCGTGGGTCGCATCTTCCACCGCCGCGGGCCGGCCCTGACGGCGGCCGCCTTCGCGATCGCCTACGGCGCGGGGTGTGGTGCAACCGCGCTGGGCGGCCGCCGCAGCATCGTCGACTTCGGTGCGCCGCAACTGCTCGTGGCCGTCAGCGTGGCGCTGCTCGCCGCAGTCGCCCTGCTCATCGTGCTGGCCGACGGCCTCGCCGGGTTCGTCGCCGTCGCCGCGCTCACCCTGCTCGCAGCGGTGGGTACCGCCTTCGCCACCGGCCTGGACCTACGACCCGCCGCGACCGCGGGCGTCGTCGCGGCGGTCGGGCTCGCGTTCTCGCCCTTCCTGCCCACGCTGTCGTTCCGGCTGTCGCGCCTGCCGCTGCCGGTGATCCCACTCGACGCCGCCGACCTGCGTCGCGACGTCGGCACCATCGACGCCCGCCAGATCCTCGGGCAGGCCGTACGCGCCGACCAGTTCCTCACCGGCCTGGTCGGCGGGGTGTCACTGGCCATCGCCGGGTCGGCCGTCGTGCTCGCCGGCCAGGGGGTGTCCGAGGAGGTGCTCGCCGTGGTGGTCGGCCTCATCTGCCTGCTGCGGGCCCGCCTGTTCACCGGGCGCGGTCAGCGCATCCTGCTGCTGGTCTCGGGTGGCGTGGCGCTCGTCGCCGAATTGGTCGCGGCCACCAGCGAGGCACACGGCTCGGTGCGGCTGCTCGCCTTCGCGGTGCCGGCCGCGATCGTCGGGCTGGTGCTGCTGGGGCTGACCATCGTGCTGCCCGGACGCCGATACGCGCCGCCCTGGTCGCGCGCCGCCGACGTGCTCGAGTCGCTGCTCGTGCTGTCGGTGATCCCGCTGGCCATTGGCGTGATGGGCGTCTACGGGTCGGTGCGCCAACTCGTCAGCTGACGGGGCGGTTCACGGCACGGCAGGTAAAAGCTGTGCCTCGGCCGACGTGGGGTTCAGCGACACGTACTCGATCCGCCCCCGGCGCAGGACGGCGAACGATGTCGCGTCCAGGCGGGCCAGCGATTCGGCCGAGCGGACCGGGATCTCGAACGCCCGCGCGACGCCTGGCACGAACTCGGCCGGCAGCGCCCCGAACACCGTGATGTCGCCGTGCGCGAAGCCGCCCAGCTGGGCCGGCGTCCACTGCGGGCGCAGGTCGAGCCGGCACTGCCAGGGCAGCAGCTCGACGGAACCCCGCGGGTGCGCCGCCCGGTCGTCGACCACGAGGGTGGGGCCGCCGGCACCAGCTCGCGTCTCGGTGGCCGTCACCAGGTGCCCGCCGTCGCCGCCGAGCAGCGGGCGCCAGAAAGCCGGCCGCTCGGTGACCACCTGCACCGGCGTCCCCGCGGCGGCGACCCGCACGACGAGCAGCTGCGCCGGCACCAGCCGTGCGGCTACCACGACCCGGGTACCGCCGAGGCGGAACAGCCGTAACCGCACCGGGCCGCGCTGCCCTATCCCGAGCTGCACGCCCGACATCGGCGCGCCGATCTCGACCTGGTCGTCGAGGCAGGCGTCGAGGATCCCCCGCTTCACGCCCCCACCCATCGTTGATCAACAGCGTCGAATCGTCGCTGAGCGACGGTTCGACGCTGTTGATCACGAAGGGCGGGGGTGCTCATGCGGCCTCCCCCATCCCGACGGGGACGGTCGCCTGCAGCAGCGCGCCCTGCTCGCCACCCGAACGCTGAACGACCAGGTCGTAGGCGCGAGCGAGCAGCATCATGGCCTGGCCGGCATCGGCGTCCGCTGCGGAATCCGGAACGCTGAACCGCACGATGATGGCCGTCTCGAGGTCGGCGACCTGCACTCGGCGGGCACCTGTCGTGACCTGTATCCGGTCGCGGCCAGACCTGCGGCGTAACAGCAACGCCGAGCCCACAACCGCCGTCGGTGCCGCCGCGGCCAGTCGGGCCACGCGCTCCGGGACGTCGGCGCCCGTACCGCCGATCGCGAAAGACACCGACCGGGTCCCGGCTACCCGCACGTCACCCCAGGACTCCCCCGCGCGATCGCTGCGCCGGCCTCCGGACACGCCGGCGGGGCCCAGCCAGGTGGCGAACAGGTTGCGTACGGCCGGCTCCTGCAGTCGGTGCACGGTCACCCCGGCGGTGGACAGGGTCTGCTCGGCCTGCACGGCGCAGCGTCGAAGGATTTGGTTGACCGCGTTCTCGCCGCCACCGCGCGCCGCGATCGCCTCGCTCGCCCGACGTGTGTCGAGGGTGATCAGGCAGTAGCGCGCCGCGATGGGGCAGAGTGCTCGCTCGGGACCCGCCGGGGCCTGCGGCGGCACCTGCGCCGGCGTGGTCAGCGTGAACAGCCGCACGCTGGACAGCGGGACGTCCTCGACCTGCATCAGCTCCGCCAGCAACCGGATCGGCACCGGCGGGTCGTCGTTGAACACCCCGTCCAGGCCCAGGACGAGCGGCAGGCACCACGTCGTGCCGGCGCGCACCGCCGCGAGGTCGCCGCCGCTGCTGCCGCCGGGCACCGTGACCACGGTGTGCTCTCCGAACAGCGCCTCCAGACCCGCGCGCCGGCCCAGGCGGCGTCGGCGCCGGATGAGGCCCAGCCAGGACGCGCCGGCCTGGTACAGCCACCGGCGCTGCACCGGGACGATCGCCGCCAGCAGCACCACGGTGCCGACGGCAGGCCCGACAATGCGTCCGACGCCGCCGTACGCAAGGCCCCCCAACGCCGCGGCCGCGGCGAGCTCGAGCAACGCGAGCTGCGCAAAGGCAAACCTCGGCACGCGTCCTCCCCTCGCCGTCATGCTGCACGTCCGGACGGCGCGCAAGGTACGGCCGGCCGTCGGGCGCCGATCATCGCATTCCGTTCGGTGAGGCTGAGCGCGCCCGTATCGTTCTGCACGTGCAGACCCGCCGCGATCAGCTGCAGGCCTACCGGTTCCAGAACCGTCGGGCCCTCGCCGCGCTGGTCACCGGCGAGCCGAACGGGGTCGAGGCGCCGATGCGCCGGCTCACCGTCACCACGCTGTCCGGGATCATGATCGCGATCCTGGTCGTCGCCGGCTTCGCGGTGTTCGGTCTCATCAAGCCCGCGCCCAACGACGACTGGAAGGCCAACGGAGCGGTCATCGTCACCAACGAGACAGCCGCGATCTTCGTCCGCCTCGACGGCGTGCTGCACCCGGTGCTGAACTACGCCTCCGCCGTGCTCGCGGTGTCCGGCAGCGGCAGCCAGCAGGCGAACGTCGTGCACGTCGACAGAGACGTGCTCGACGGCGCCAAGCGCGGCTCGACGATCGGCATCCCGGGGCTGCCCACCTCGCTGCCCTCGGCCGACGGTCTGGTGACGGCACCGTTCACCGTCTGCTCGCGCACCCAGGCCGGCGCGGGCACGACCCTGACCACCAAGGTGTCCGTCGAGATCGGCGACGACCTCGGGTCCACCCCCCTGTTCACTGGCACCGGCGTCGTGGTGCGCTCGGCGGGCGACGGCACGAACTACCTGCTTGCCGGGGGCCGGCGCCTGGCGATCGGCTCGAGCCAGGTGGCGACCTCGCTGCAACTCAACACCTCGCAGGTGGTCACGGTGGGCACCGCGTTCCTGGACGGCGTGCAGGCCGGTACCCCCCTGCGCACCCCGACGGTCCCCGGTGCCGGCACGCCGTATCGCAGCCCGGTCAGCGGGCGCGGCGTGAGCGTGGGCCAGCTGCTCTACAACACCGACGATCGCCGGTACCTGCTGGTCCTGCCGGATGGCGTGGCCGACCTGACCGAGGTGCAGGCCCGGCTGCTCGAGACCCTGCCGCTGCCGCCGCGCAACGCAATCGCGCCGCCCGTCGAGGTCTCGCGTAGCGACGTCATCGATCTCCCGCAGTCGACCACGACCTGGTCTGCGGTGTCGCAGCAGTTCACCGGCCTGCCCTCGAGCATCCCGCGCACCAGCGCCGTGCCCGGCCAGCGGGGTGGGGTGTGCGCGCTGTATCGCGGAAACTCGAGCAATCCGACGCTCTCGGTGCCGCCGAGCCTGCTACCCAGCTACTCCTTGCCGCAGGTGTCGCAGTCGGCGCTCTCGGCCCGCGGCACCGCCGACAGCGTTGCGGTGTCGGGCGGCAAGGCTGCGATCGTCCGCTCGAACGACCACTCGGCGACCACGTTCCTCGTCGCCGAGCCCGGACGTCGCTACGCCGCGGCGTCGTCCGACGTGCTGGCCGGCTTCGGTTACGCCGACGTCACCCCCGCGACCATCCCGGCACAACTGCTGGCACTCATCCCGGTGGGCCTGGCGCTGGACCCGGTCGCCGCCCGGACGCCCGTGGCGAACTGACGGGTTGTCCACAGGATGGTCAGATCGGCGTTGTCGGTCGCGGTATGGGGCATATAAGCATTCTGTAACCCGGAAAGCCAGTTGTCCGATAGCTGGCATGCGCGGGTTTTAGGTACCTTTCGCACGGCAGAATCGATCACCACCGCCGACGCCGGCTCCGGCGCACGCGCACCGTCTCACGAGGAGGAACGACCGTGCCGCAGTACACAACCAGCCAGGAAGCCATGGCCGCTGGCGCCACCAAGGTGGAGAACGCCGCCACCGAGATCCAGGGTCACATCGGCGCGCTGCGCTCCGAGGTCGAGACCATGATGGGCGGCTGGCGCGGCGAGGCCGCGTCCTCGTTCATGCAGGTGCACGAGGCGTTCGAGTCGCAGGCCAACAAGATCAACACCGCGCTGCGCCGCATGCACGAGGCGCTCCTGGCGACGCACAAGACGTACGGCAGCCAGGAGAGCAACCAGACCCAGACGCTGACCGGCCTCGCCGGCCAGATCAACGGCTGACCAGACCGATCATCGAAACGGGAGAGGCATAGTCATGGGCGAGATCAGCGTCAAGTTCGAGGCCCTCGAGGCCGGCGCCACCGGAATCCGCAGCAACTACACCAAGCTCACCGCCACCATCGAGCAGCTCGAGACCGACCTGCAGCCGATGATCGCGTCCTGGAGCGGTGCGGCTCAGGAGTCCTACCTGGCCTGCAAGAAGCAGTGGGACGACGCCGCGACGGCGCTGTCGCAGGTGCTCAACAGCATCGGCCAGGCCGTCAACGACGCGCACCAGAACTACACCGCGGCCGAATCCGCCGCGCAGGCCAACTGGAGTTAACGGCCGGGAGCTGACCGGATCGGGTGGGCGTACTCGCGCCCGCCCGGCCGGCCCAAGCGTCGTCTGACCCATAACGAGAGAACGAGGACCATGCCCGAGATCGAGGTCAACCTGGGAACCCTGCAGGCCGGCCAGCCGGCGTGCAGCAGTTGTTCACCCGGTTGCAGGGCACCCTCGACCAGCTCGAGGCCGATCTCAGGCCGATGATCGACAGTTGGAGCGGGGCGGCCCAGGAGTCCTACCTGGCCTGCCACCGGGAATGGTCGGAGGCGGCGCAGTCGCTGACCACCGTCCTGAACACGGTGGGTCGCGCTGTCGGCTCCGCCCACGAGAACTACTCGGCGACACACCAGGCCACCATCCAGGTCTGGGCATGATCCGAGTCAAGACCAACCGCAGCCCAGCGCGGCCCGTCGAAAGGGAGCACTGATCGCTTTGAGTTTCGGAGTCGACACCGACGCCATGCAGCGCTCGGCGGGCCAGATCGGCGCGGCGGCCGAACAGCTCGACGCACTGCTGTCCAAGATGCGCACCGACGTGAACGAGATGCTGTCGGGTTGGTCCGGCGCCGGTGCCTCGGCCCACCGCGACCTGCACGCCCGTTACGAGGCCGACGTCGTTGCCATCAACAAGAACCTGCGCCAGATGCAGGCTGCGTTGCAGCGCACGCACGGGCTTTACGTGAACCAGGAGAACGAGCAGTCCGGCGACCACGTGGCCATGCGGACGACGATCAACAGCTGAAGGGGGGCGCGACATGTCCGGCAGAAATCCAGCCAGCGATTCAGCCAGTGACATCTACGTCGAGCACGCGAAGATCGAGGCCGCAGCCGGGCACCTGCGCGCGCACAAGAAGAGCTTCGACGACATCCTGTCCACGCTCGAGGGCGACCTGGCCCCGATGGTGGCCACCTGGTCCGGCGAGGCCCGCGATTTGTATCTGACGAAGAAGCGCAACTGGGATCGTGCCGCGGCTGATCTCACCGCGCTGCTCGCGCACATCGCCACGATCACCGAGACCGCGCACAACACATACACCGCCACGGTCACCGAAGTCGGCGAGATGTGGGTCTGACGAGCGTCGATCCATCGATTGGAGAGCACCATGGCCAACCCCAGCAAACCCAGCACCGTCAAGATCAACGTCATGAAGCGCGTGCTCGAGGACCTGCAGTCGATCCAGTACGACATCCAGAACCCGCCCGTCGACTCCTTCGAGTCGATCACCGGTGACATGCACGCGCTGTTGAAGAAGTCCGACGACACCGGTCTGCAGGAGAACGGGACCAAGGTCGCCGGTGACCGCTACCACTCGAGCGTGCACTACCTCCAGCAGGGTTGGCGGGACACAAGTTCTGGCGTCAATGCGCTGGTCACCCTGCTGCAGGCGACGATCGCCAAGCACAGCGCTGCGGACGGCCAGGCGGCCGACAACGCCTCGAACACGAACACGTCCACGTCGGGCGCGAGCAAGGGGGCCTGACCACGATGGCGTACGGATTCGATGGCGGAAACTATCACCACCTGTACGAGACCGAGGGCAAGGAGCCGATCGACGGCACCTTCCACTTCACCCGGCACAGCTTCCTGGGCTCGGAGTACAACGACGGCAAAGCCGATGCCTTCCGCAAGGTCAAGGAGGGCATCGACGTCGAAGGGCTGCAGGAGCAGGCCCGCGGCTGGGAGAACGTCCACACCCGTCTAGCCGGCATCTACACCAAGCTCGACACGGCCTACCAGGACCTGTTCTCCCAGGGCTGGGACGGCGACGACGCAGACAAGGCGAGGAAGACGTTCGGCGACACAACCGCGTCGGTGCAGTCCATCCGGGACTCCGCGGATCAAATGCGCGCCGGCACCAAGCGGATCGCCACCGCCGCCGCAGCGGCCTGCGGCACCGAATCCGACGGGCCCAGCGGCGGGGCGAAGTTCGTCAACGCCACGATCGGGCCCTTCGGCGGTAACGGCGACGGCGGCGCCGACGAGCAGGCCTACTTCACGCTCGTCGGCGAGGTCGACGGCGGTCGAGACCAGATGCCCGCCCAGCTGGAATGGCAGACCAAGACCAACGCCGGCGGCGGCGACAACACTCCGACCACGAACTACGGCGGTACCGGATCACACGGGTCCGGGTCGGGCGGGGGCGGCGTCGGCGCCGTGAGCGCGCCGAACAGCGGCGTGGGCACACCAGCCCACACCTCGACGCCCACGCACTCCATCGGGCAGTCGGGTCAGTGGCATGTCGCCAAGACGCCGAAGCCGGTCCAGCCCTCGCATCCCGACCCCGGCCCGGGAGGAGTCAGCGGCGTGGACGGCAGCGGAGGAGTTCTCGACACCGGCACGGATGGGCTGGCCAACGGCGGCGGCTCCGGCTTCGACAGCAGCAGTGTCAGCGGTGCCGGGATCGGCGGTCACGGGGTCGGAAATCACGGCGTCGGTCTGGACAGCGGGTCGACGCTGGCCGGTTACGACGGATCGGGTCTCGGCGGCAGCGGTTCTGGGGCCGGTGTCGGCGGTCCTGCGGGTGGTTTCGGCAGTTCGGCCAGTGGCTTGGGCAGCTCTGCGGCCGGTCTCGGCAGTGGTTCAGCCAGTGGTCTTGCCGGAGGGCTCGGCGCCGGTTCCGCAGCAGGTCTGAGCAGCGGGTCCGCGGGAGGTCTCGGTAGCAGGTCTACCGAAGGCAGCGGTGGTGGATCGGGTCGCGGCGCGGCCCGCGCGGGCACGGGCGGACGCGGCGTCGCCGGTGGCCAGATCGCTCCCATGCGTGGCGGCGGTGGCGCAGGCGGCGACGAGAGCGAGCGCGACCGCACCACCTGGCTGCAGGAGGACGAGGACGTGTGGGGCGAGTCGGACGCACCGCCGTCGGTGATCAGCTAACAGATGCCGCTGTCCCCCGGCCGACGCCACGCACCCCCGCGAGGACCACGTCGGTTACTCGCCCTCCTGGCCGTCCCGATCCTGCTTGCTGCGCAGCTGTTGGTCGCGGCGGCGGCGTCGGCGCAGGCGCTGCCGAAGGGGGCGTACTGGTACCAGCTGCTCGACCTGCCGAAGGCATGGCACACGAACGAGGGGGCCGGTGTCACCGTCGCGGTGATCGACCAGGGGGTGCAGGCGGATCTTGGTGACCTGCAGGGCCAGGTGCTGCCTGGGCTCGACCTCACCGGTCGCGACCCCCGAGGCCAGCGCGACGATGCCGAACCGGACACCGGCGGATTCGGTCACGGCAGCGACATGGCGGCCCTGATCGCCGGTACCGGCCGCGGCGCCGGGCTCATCGGCGTCGCACCCGAGGCCAAGATCCTGCCGGTGGACGCCTCGACGAACGGGACGTACGACATCGCCGACGTCGCCCGGGGCATCAGCTGGGCGGCCGATCACGGGGCCGAGGTCATCAATCTCAGCCTGGGCCGCCACGGCAGTTGCCCGACGGTGCTCGCCCAGGCGATCCGACACGCCTACGACCGGGACGTCATCGTCGTCGCGGCGGCCGGTGAGCCGGCCGGCCCGGTGTCCGCACCGGCCAACTGTCCGGGCGCGTTGGCCATCAGCGCAGTGGACTCGGCGATCAAGCCGTGGACGAAGACGGCCAGCGGACCCGAGGTCGCGTTCGCGGCGCCCGGCTACGGTCTTGTCAACGAGCTGCTGACCAACAAGCTCTACGGCCCCGACCCGCTGAACTCGGGCACCAGCCAGGCCGCGGCAATCGCCTCCGGCACGTTCGCACTGCTGCGGGCCGAGTTCCCGTCCGAGTCAGCGCGCCAGATCGTCACCCGAGCGCTGTACAACACCCACAACGGCCTGGGCGAGAAGTACTTCGGTACCAGAGCCGACGACTACCTGGGTTACGGCATGATCCTGCCGCGCTACGCCCTCACCGACCCATTGCCGGCGAACGCGCGCAATCCGATCTACGACCAGTGGGCGAAGGACTTTGCGCGCTCGGGCTCGGTAGCGCCCGCTACGCCGTCTTCGAGTGCACCGTCTTCGAGTGCACCGCCTGCCGGTTCCGGCTCGGCGTCTCAGAGCCCGACGGTCACGGCATCGGCCGACGGCGGCGGCGGGTTGTCCCCGGTCCTGATCGCCGTCCTTGTCGTGGTGGTGCTCGGTGCGGTGGCGATCGCAATCCTGCGGGTCCGTCGACGTGGCGCCATACCGCCCGGCTACGGGCGCTGAGCGGTGGGTATCGAGTTGCCAGGTGAGCTGACCGAGCCGCTGGGTTGGATCGGACTGATCTGGCCACAGGCCGACGAGGACAAGCTCTTCGAAGCGGGCCAGACGTGGCTCACCTATGGCTCGACGCTGCGCGGCCACGCCGAGCAGGCCGACGCCACCGCGCAGAGCGTGTGGGGCGAGCATGCCGGCGAGGCGATAGACGCCTTCCGTACATGGTGGATGAAGCAGGACGGGCCGGGGCTCACGCTGCCCGACAACGCCACCGCTGCCGAACTGATCGGCGCCGGGCTCATCGTGATGGCCGGCATCACGCTCGCCCTGAAGATCCTGTTCATCGCGCAGTTGATCATCCTGGTCATCGAGGTGGCCCAGGCCATCGCCACCGCCGTCGCCACCTTCGGTGCCACCGCTGCCGAGATCCCCGGCTTCGTCGCCGCGACGCGCGCGATCTGCCGTGAGGCGCTCAACACGGTGATCTCGATGGTCGAGCGCGAGATCGCGAAGCTGTTCGAGCAGGCCGCGAAGCTGTTCGAGAAAGTGGGTGCCAAGACGCTGGCCGGCGACACCGCCAAGCTCGGCGAGAAGATCGCCACCGGATCGGCGCAGACCCGCGAGTTCGCCGGGCTCATCGGCAAGGCGGAACGGATGGATGTCAGCAGTCCCAAGGACGGCGCGGTGTTCTGGTCGGGCCGCGACGCCGACAAGGTCAGCATGCGCACCTACGCCGAGAAGAGCACAGACGGCGTCACCAGCACGACCCTCGAGCAGACCCAGGGCGGCAAGTACTTCGACGACCTCGACCTCTACGGCTCCAACGAGGGACTCGTCAGCAGCTCCCAACGCGACAAGATCTGGGGTCGACTGTCCGAGCGGTACGGCCAGAACGCATCAGGCGACGTCACCGCCTACGTGCACGACGCGCGTCCCGGCGGCTTCTGGAAGACCCGCGAGGTGCCGGCGCTGCGCGAGAACCCGAACGTCACCACCATCACCGAACGCGACCCCGTCGGGCCCGGCGGCCCGACCGACACCCGTATCTTCGGCCGATGACTCGCCCCCCCGCCCCGGGACGCATCGTGCAGACCGGCCCGCCAGGGCGCGTCGGCCCCGTGCGGTGCCACGACACCAGTACGGGCGCCGACATCGTCTCGGCGGGCCGTGCCGAGCTGGCCTACGAACTCGGTGGCCGCTCGGCGCGGATCTTCGTGGAGTACGGGGTGCACGAAACGGTGATCGTGTACGGCGTCTCCGACACCTGGGACGACGGCAGTGCCCTGACCCCGGACCAGCGCCGCGACCTGGCCGAGACCCTGCAGCTGGTGGCCGATTTCCGGCACTGGAGGCTCGACGTCGTGTACGACCTCGTGACCGGGGAGAAGCGATGATTGTCGAGGAGCTCGGTTCGCAGGCCGTCGCGCACGACAGCGGCGCGATCGTGGCCAGCGTGGCCCGCGACAGCTTCGTCTACGCCCGGGCCGGGCGCACCATCTCGCTGCCGGTCGAACCGCTCGACATCTACTACGTTCGGTTGCCCGACACCGCGGTCTGGAGCGACGGCCGCCCGCTGGGCGCCGACGAAGCCCAGCAGCTGCTAGCCGACGTCACCGCCACCTTCGAGCACTGGGGTGAGCGCTGTGAGTTGGTCCGCCCCGACGACCCGCGCATCCTGCGCACGCTGGATCAGCTCGTCACCTACATCCGTGCGGAGGCGGGCGGGACATGAGTGAGGTGGGACCCGAGATCTTCGACGGGCAGCGCAGCACACTGACCCGTCGCCAGGCCGACCTGATCTGGGACCGGATGAGCGCGCGTTACGCGGCGCAGGCTTCGGGCCAGGTCACCCTGCACGCGCACGACGTGCTGGTGCCCAGCGTATTCCTGCAACGCGACCTGCCCGCCTTGCGCGCGAACCCGCAGGTCACCAGTCTGCGCATCGTCGATCCGGTGACGGGCGACGAGCGGGTACTCGAGCGAGGGGAGTTCTGATGGCAACCGACGACGTGGCGGCCCGGTTGGCCGATGCCCGCCACGAGGCGCACAGCGACGACGCGTCGATGACCGCCGTCGTCGACGGATCAGGCCAGGTGCTCGACATCGCTCTGGAGCCGAAGGCGATGCGCCTGAGCGCCGAGACGCTGGGCGCATCGATCGCCGAGACGGTGCGCGCCGCCCAGGCGGCGGCCCGGGAGGCGCTGCCCGAGGCGCTGCTCGACACCGCCGCCCCGTCGCCGGACGTCGAATCATTGGGTCGCCTGGCCACCGAGCTGGGGGCGGGTGCCCAGCAGCGGCTGAGCGACATCTCCAGCACCCTGGACCGGCTGCTCGCGCGGGACAGCACTCCCCGGACGGAGGCCTGACGTGCTCACACCGATGCAGGTGACGCCCGAGACGATGAGCAGCCAGGGCGCGCAGCTGACGACGACCGGCGAGGCCATGGCGTCCGGGCTGCAGAGCCTCGCGGCGACAGTCGATGGCGACGGCTATCCCTGGGGCGGTGACGAGCAGGGCACCCTATTCGCCGGGCTGTACCAAACCGTGCTCAGCAAGGCTTTCGACGCCATCTCCTCGCACGTCGAGCAGGTGCAGTACGCCGGCGCGGCGCTCGGCGCGCAGGCCGAGAGCTACCGCGGTGTGGAAGCCGGACTGACCCAGGGCTTCACCTCGGCGGCCGGCGAGATCGCCGGTTGACGGGCCGTTACCGGCGCACAAGCGTCCCGCGATCGCGGTCGGGCTCGCTCGGGGGTAGCGGTCCGGCCCGGCGTCGACCGCCGGCGCGCAGAATGCCCGCGGCCACCAACGTCAAGACCGTCAGCCCGATCAGCCCGAAGGCGAGCCCGAGCGCGACGTGCTGCAGGGCGCGGTCGGCAGGCTTCGCGGCCTGCGGGGCAGGCAACGGCGTCGCCTTGGACGGCCGGGGCAGCGCCACCGAGCCGTCGCGCACCGTGGTCACCGCAAGATAGGGATTGACGATCCCGTAGCCGTACAGCGGGTCGGGCACATCCGCGGGCGGCGCGTCAGCGGTCACTTCGAGCCGGTCGCGCACGTCGGCTGGTGTCATCGGACTGGTGCCGGGGTCCTGGGCAGCTGCGGCGAGCATCAGCGCCACGGTGCCGGTGACGTACGGGGCCGCGAAGCTCGTGCCTGCCGCGTTCTCGTAACCGCTGAGGCTCGACGGGACGGGCACGTCCTTGCCGGGCGCGGCCACCGTGACGTAACCGCCGGCGTTCGCGAAGTCGGCAACCACGTCGTTGCTGTCGGTGGCCGATACGGCGATCACGTTGTCGAAGGTCGTCGAGTAGGCCGCCGGGTAGGCCTTGGCCCTGGACTGCTGGCCGTCGTTACCGGCGGCAGCGACAATGACCCGGCCCTTGGCTCGGGCCTGCGCAACGGCAGCGGTGAGATCGGGTGTCGGGGCGTTGACCTCGACCGAGATGTTGATGACCTGCGCGCCGGCGCTGATCGCGGCCCGAATCCCGGCTGCGATGCCTGCGGGCTGACCGGACTTGTCGTCCTTGGTGTTGGTCTGCTTGATCGGGATGATCGTGACGTCGGGTGCCACGCCCAGGAAGGTCTGATCGGCCAGCGGTCGGGCGGCGATGATGCCGGCCACCGCGGTGCCGTGCCCGACGCAGTCGCGGGTGGTGCGGTCGAATGTGGGGATGACGCTAACGCCGGTCTCGTGCCGGATGCCCCGCAGCTGCGGGTTGATGAAGTTCACGCCGCTGTCGACGACGGCGACCTTGACCCCGGCGCCGCGGGTGATGCCCCATACCTGCTGGAAGTCGAGCCGGCGCTGCGGCCAGATGTCACCGACGGCCGTGCCGGGCTTGAAGGTGCAGTCGCTCGGGTCTGCTTCGGCGCGTTGCGACGGGACCGCGACGACGGCGGTGCTCATCGCAAGCAGGACAGCCAGCGCGCCGCGAAACAAACTCACGGGACCGCTCAGCGGGTGCCGATCACTGGCCCGTCTGGCGCGCTTCGCCATTGGCACTGGACGCCGTCGGCCGGGGGGTAGGGCGCGGACGGGACGGTCCGGCCGCATTGGGGTTCTTGATGATCTGGGCCGGCGGGGGCTCGATGGCCTTGGGTGTCTCGGCCTCGGCGCGTTCTTTGTCGTCCTGGCTCATGCCCTTGATCTCGGTCTTGAACACCCGAAGGGAACGGCCCAGGGACCGCGACATGTCCGGCAGCTGCTTCCACCCGAAGAACAGGAAGGCAATGACGATGGCCAGGACAACAAGGTGTCCGGGCGAGAAGAGCTCCATCGGGCCTGACCTCCGGGAACGGGTGGGTGATCGAAGCCGAGCCTACCCCTCGGGGCGTTACGGCACCTGAACGAACGCGTACGGCGCCAGCAGCCGGGCCAGCGCCGGGCCGACCCGAGCCCGGACGAGGGTGCCGCCGCCGGTGTGTTCGGTCGTCAGGATCTCGCCGCGCTCGTGCACGCGCGCCATGAGGTCTCCCCGGGTGTAGGGCAGCAGCACGGTGACCTCGATGTCCGGACGGGGCAGCCCGGCATCGATGCAGGCGCGCAGCTCGTCGAGCCCGCGGCCGGTACGGGCGGACACGAACAGCGCGTCGGGGGCCAGATGGCGCAGGCGCAGCACGGTCTCGGGTTCGGCGGCGTCGGCCTTGTTGAACACCAGCTGCTCAGGCACGTTCAGCGCGTCGATGTCGGCCAGCACCTCGCGAACGGCGCGGATCTGCGCCTCGGGATCGGCATCGGACGCGTCGACGACGTGCAGGATCAGGTCGGCGTCGGCGACCTCCTCCAGCGTCGAGCGGAACGCCTCGATCAGCTGGGTGGGCAGGTGCCGCACGAACCCGACTGTGTCGGCCAGCGTGTAGACGCGGCCGTCGCCGGTCTCGGCTCGGCGCACCGTGGGGTCGAGCGTGGCGAACAGCGCGTTCTCAACGAGCACCCCCGCGTCGGTCAGGCGGTTGAGCAGCGAGGACTTGCCGGCGTTGGTATAGCCGGCCAGCACGACGCTGGGGATGCTGCGCGTGCCCCGCTGACTGCGCTTGACGTCGCGGGCAGTCTTCATGCCCGCGATCTCCTTCTTCAACTTCGTGACTCGCGCCTTGATCCGCCGGCGGTCCATCTCGATCTTGGTCTCACCCGGGCCGCGGCCGCCGATGCCGACGCCGTTGGCTGCGCGGCCACCGACCTGGCGCGACAGCGACTCACCCCATCCGCGTAGCCGCGGCAGCATGTATTGCATCTGCGCGAGCTCGACCTGCGCCTTGCCCTCGCGAGAGCTGGCGTGCTGGGCGAAGATGTCGAGAATCAGGGCCGTGCGGTCGACGACCTTGACCTTGGTGACGCCCTCGAGCTGGCGCAGCTGGCCGGGGGTCAGCTCACCGTCACAGATGACGGTGTCGGCACCCTCGGCCACCACGATGTCGCGCAGCTCCTTGGCCTTGCCGGAGCCGATGTAGGTGGCAGGGTCTGGTTTGTCGCGGCGCTGGATGATCCCGTCGAGCACCTGCGAGCCGGCGGTCTCGGCCAGCCGGGCCAACTCGGTCAGCGAGTTCTCGGCCTCGGTGATGGTGCCGGTGGTCCAGACGCCCACGAGCACGACCCGCTCGAGGCGCAGCTGGCGGTACTCGACCTCGGTGACGTCCTCGAGCTCGGTGGACAGCCCGGCGACCCGGCGCAGTGCCTGGCGCTCCGCAAGGGCGCTCGTGGAGTCCCACCCGCCGTCGGAGAAAGGCGCGCCGTCGGTGTCGCGTACCTCGTCGAAGTCAGTCATCAACTCCATGGTGGCACGCGGGGGTGGCGGGTGCGACCGAATTCGCCGCGCTCAGTGACGGTTGGCGAGCGCGCGCAGCCAGGTGTCGTCGACCTCGAGGTCGGCGACGAGAACGGCCGGGCCCGTGAGCAGCACGCCGTCCGGTTGCCATTGGACGTCACATCGGCCGCCCGGGACGTCGACCCGCCACAGGACACCGTCGTCGGCCACCCCGTCACTCACCGCGGCGGCCACGGCGGCGGCGCAGATGCCGGTGCCGCAGGAGCGGGTCTCGCCGACGCCGCGTTCGTGCACGCGCAGCTGCAGGTGCCGCTCGCCGAGGCGCACCACGAACTCGACGTTCTGCCCGTTCGGCAGACCCGGTTCGACCCCTGGGGCCTGGGTGAGGTCGAGGTCGGCGAGCGCTCGGGCGTCCGGGACGGGCACGACCACGTGCGGGTTCGGGATTTCCAGGGCCGCCCCCACCGCGCGGTGGGACGGTCCGACGTGAGAGGCGGCGGTGACGATCGGCCGGTCGGCAAGAATCCGGGGCAGACCCATCTGCACAGTGACGTCTCCGTCGCCGCAGGCCCACGCACGTCGGACTCCGCCGCGAGTCGCCACCGCCGCACTGTCTTCAACGAGCGACTCGCGTTGGAGATACCGTACGAAAACGCGGACGCCGTTCCCGCACATCTCGGCCACGCTGCCGTCAGCGTTGCGGTAATCCATGAAGAACGGTGCGTCGGCCGCGTAAACCTTGGCCTCTGGGTCGTTCTCGCTGCGTACGACCCGCAGGATTCCGTCCGCGCCGACGCCCGCGTGCCGGTCGCACAGTGCCCGGACGAGTGCGGGAGTGAGGTCCAGATCACCATCGAGGTCGGGCAGGACGAGGAAGTCGTTCTCCGTCCCGTGCCCTTTCACGAGATGCATGACGCTCAGAGTACGGACCCGACACTCGCCAACGCCTGGTCGAGCAGGTCGGTGTCAGCAGCGTCCAGCCAGCGCACCCTCGGGTCGCGACGGAACCAGCGGCGCTGGCGCCGCACGAAGCGCAGGGTGCCCCGCACCGTCTGCGCGATCGCGTCGTCGAGGTCGCCGGCCACCTCGCCGGCGTCGTCGAGCACGGCCAACAGCTGCTGATACCCCAGGGCCTTGCCGGCGGTCGGGCTCTCGCGCAGGCCGAGCGGCAGCAGGGTGCGGATCTCGCCGATAAGGCCGAGCTCGATCATGCGCTGCACGCGCAGCTCGACGCGGTCGTCGAGGTCGCTGCGGTCCAGCCCGATCTGCGTCGTGTCGAAGATCGACTCGAAACCCGGCATCCGGGCCATGAACGGTTGCCCGGTGAGCTCGACGACCTCGAGCGCTCGAGCGATGCGTCGACCGTTGGTCGGCAGGATCGCTGCTGCGGCGACGGGATCGACCTCGGCGAGGCGGGCGTGCAGAGCCTCGGGCCCGATCTCGTCGAGCGCGGCGTACAGGCCTGCACGGAGCGCGGCGTTCTCGCCGGGGAAATCGAGGTCATCGAGGGCGCCGCGCAGGTACAGGCCCGAGCCGCCGACGAGGATCGGCAGGTGCCCGCGGGCGTGGATGTCGGCGATCGCGGCCCGGGCTCGGGTCTGGTATTCGGCCACTGCGGCGGACTTGGCCAGCGGCCACACGTCGAGCAGGTGGTGCGGCACGCCGCCGCGCTCGTCGAGCGGCAGCTTTGCCGTGCCGATGTCCATGCCCGCATAGAGCTGCATCGAGTCGGCGTTGATGATTTCGCCGCCGAGTCGCTGGGCGAGTCCCACGGCGAGGTCGGACTTGCCGGTCGCGGTGGGTCCGATGACGGCCAGGACGCGGATGTGGCTCGTGTCGCGGTGCGCGTCAGCCACGGGCCGTCCACGACGCAACGAAGTAACCGACGCCGTAGGGCGCATCGTCGTACAGCAGCTCGGCGTGCCACAGCGTGCCGCCGGCGGCGCGTGCAGTCAGCTCGTACGCCGCAGCGCATGTCGCGAGCAGAGCGGCCGCGTCACCGGCCTGCCAGAGGTGCAGCTGATCCGGGTCGCCGTCGGCCAGGGCGCGCGCGATGCGAGCGTCGAAAGCCTCGGCGCGCTCGTCGAAGTAGCCCGGCGCCTTGACGCTGCGGCGGGCGCTGCCGTCGCCCAGGACGAGGAGGCCAAGGTCGCCGCCGTCCCAGTGGTCGTCGATCTCGGACGGGTCAGCGATCGAGTACCCGACGGCGCCGCAGTTCGGGCCGAGCGCGTCGCGCAACAACCAGGCGCCCACGGTCAGCGAGGGCGGCAGGTCGACCGGCCCCGGCTCGTCCGAACCCAACGACACCGCCAGGTCGAGACCGAACCCCGCAAACGTGCCGCGCGACGTCGACGCGAATCGTGCATTCGCTGCTCCGTCACCGAGGACGACGAGCTGCCGGCCGGGTGCGACCAGCCGGCGGATTGCCGTGCGGCAGGCCGTCCGCAGATCGTCCAGCTCACCGGCCGCGCCCTGTGCAACACCCGGCACGAGCACCGGTGCTTGCGGGCAGAACGCGACGGCTGAGATCACGGCCTCACTCCGTTCGCCCGGCAAAGCCTGCGCCAACGGTTCGCTGCGCAACCTTCGCTCACCTCCGCGAGGCTAGTCGGCCCGTTCCGCCGCGCCCGTCCGTTCTCGTCGGTCGGGGGATCGTGTTCAATGCTGTGTCATGGAATGGGGACGGATCGACGAGGACGGCACCGTCTACGTTCGGACGGCCGACGGTGAGCGGGCCATCGGCTCCTGGCAGGCCGGCGACCAGGCCGCGGGCCTCGCCTTCTACACCCGGCGCTACGAGGATCTCGCGACCGAGGTGACGCTGCTTGAGAAACGTCTGGCCTCAGGCGCCGGTGACCCGGCGAGCACCCGCACCCAGGCAGGCGCACTCAAGGGCAGCCTCGACACGGTGGCCGCGATCGGCGACCTCGCTGCGTTGGCGACCCGGCTCGACGCGGTCACCGGCAAGGCCGAGGAGAAGGCCGGCGAGGCCGCGGCCGCGAAGCAGCAGGCGCGTGCCGACGCGATCGCCGCGAAGGAGGCGCTGGTCGCCGAGGCCGAGAAGATCGCCGAGTCCGCCACATCGTGGAAGAGCTCCGGGGACCGGCTGCGCCTGATCGTCGAGGAGTGGCGCCAGATCAAGGGCATCGACCGCAAGACCGACGACGCGCTGTGGAAGCGTTTCGCAGCGGCCCGCGACGCCTTCGGCCGCCGGCGCGGGCAGCACTTCGCCCAGCTCGACGTCGAGCGCGACACCGTCAAGCAGGTCAAGGAACGGCTGATCGCGCGCGCCGAGGAGCTGTCCGGATCGTCGGACTGGCGCGACACCGGCAACGCGATGCGCGACCTGATGACCGAGTGGAAGGCTGCCGGGCGCGCCGGCCGCGATGTCGAGGACGCGCTGTGGACGCGCTTCCGCGCCGCGCAGGATGCCTTCTTCGCGCGCCGCTCCGAGGTGTTCGCCGAGCGCGACTCCGAGCAGGTCGCCAACCAGCACAAGAAGGAAGAGCTCATCGCCGCGGCCGAGAAGGTCGACGTCGGCAACCCGAAGGTCGCGCAGAGCGCCCTGCGCGACCTGCAGTCCCAGTACGACGAGGTCGGGCACGTGCCGCGCGATGCCATGCGCCGTCTAGATGACCGGATGCGCGCCGCCGAACAGCGCGTCCGCGATGCCGTCGACGCCGAATGGCGGCAGAGCAGCACGTCTTTCAACCCGTTCCTCACGGCCATGAAGGACCGCCTGGCCGAGGCCGAGGCGAAGCTCGCCCGCGCGGTCAAGGCCGGCGACGCGGCGCGGATCACCAAGGCCGAGGCCGAGGTCGCGGAGCGACGCGCGCTCATCCCCGACTGATCGGCCCGCCGCTCGCTACAGCGCGACGCATGGTCGCGGTCGACCTATGCTCGGCGGATGGTGCTGGGACCCTCCACGTCTCGCAATCCGCTCACCACCCCGACCGCGCCGCGCGACGTCGTCGAGGCCTTTCTCGACGCGCTCGCCGATTCCGATCTCGAGCGCGCGAGCGAGCTGATCGCCGAGAACATCGACTACGTCAACGTTGGACTGCCGGTAATCCGCGGCCGAGAGCGGGTGCTGCGGGCACTTGCCCTGATGGACCGGCCGTCGGCCTCCTTCGAGGTGTACGTGCACGCCATCTCGGTCAACGGCCCAACGGTGCTGACCGAGCGCACGGACGTGTTGAGCTTCGGTCGCTTCCGTTCCCAGTTCTGGGTGACCGGCCGCTTCGACGTGGTCGACGGGCGCATCACGCTGTGGCGCGACTCGTTCGACTACCTCGATGTGCTGCGGGCGAGCGTGCGCGGCCTGGCCGCGATGGCCGTCCCGGCGCTGCGGCCTGCCGCGCCGGCCGAGACCGATGCCCCCGGGCGTCCGAAACGGCACTGACCCGGGTCCGCGCACCCCGTTGAGTGTCGGGTTACGCGTCGAGTGTCGATTTGTAACCCGACACTCGACGCGTAACCCGACACTCAACCGGGGTCAGGTGGGTGGGCGGCTGCCGATGGTGAGCAGCGCGGGCGACGGTACGGTGTGCTCCGACTTTCCCGCGCCACGCCAGCGGCGGTGCACGGTGACACCGGCGTCGGCCACCAGGTGGTGCGGCGCCGCGTAGGTGACGGTCGAGGTGACGACGTCGCCCGGGTGCACGATCGTCGGGTCGGCGCCGACGTGGACCAAGCGACCGTCGCGCGCGCGTCCCGAGACGCGGCCGGTGGCGCCGTCCTTGCGGCCGTCGGTGGCGTTGACCAGCACCTCGACCTCGCCGCCGAGCAGGTTCGTCGCCTCGGCGCCGGCGATGTCCTCCTGCAGCGCGATGAGGCGCTCGTAGCGCTCCTGCACGACGGCCTTGGGCACCTGGTCGACCATCGTTGCCGCGGGCGTACCGGGGCGCGGTGAGTACTGGAAGGTGAACGCGTTGGCGAAGCGGGCCGCGCGCACCGTCTCGAGCGTCTGCGCGAAGTCGTCCTCGGTCTCGCCGGGGAATCCGACAATGACGTCGGTGCTGATCGCGGCGTCCGGCATGGCCGTGCGAACCCGGTCGATGATGCCGAGGTAACGCTCGCGACGGTACGAGCGACGCATCGCGTTCAGAACCCGGTCGGAGCCCGACTGCAAGGGCATGTGCAGCTGCGGCATGACATTGGGCGTCTCGGCCATGGCCGCGATGACGTCGTCGGTGAAATCGCGGGGGTGCGGGCTGGTGAAGCGCACGCGCTCGAGCCCGTCGATCTCCCCGCAGGCCCGCAGCAGCTTGCCGAACGCGAGCCCGTCACCGAAGGACCGGCCGTAGGAGTTGACGTTCTGCCCGAGCAGCGTCACCTCGACAACCCCGCTGTCGACCAGTGCCTGGATCTCGGCCAACACTTCACCGGGCCTGCGGTCCGTCTCGGTGCCGCGCAGGCTCGGCACGATACAGAACGTGCAGGTGTTGTCGCAGCCGACGCTGACCGACACCCAGGCGCTGAACGGCGACTCGCGGCGCGTCGGCAGATCAGACGGGAAGTTCTGCAGCGCGTCGACGATCTCGACCTCAGCCTGCTTGTTGTACCGGGCCCGCTCGAGCAGCACGGGCAGCGAGGCCAGGTTGTGCGTGCCGAACACGACGTCGACCCACGGCGCCCTCTCGACGATGCGGCCGCGGTCTTTCTGGGCCAGGCACCCGCCGACCGCTATCTGCATGTCCGGGTTGGCGGCCTTGGCCGGGTAGAGGTGGCCGAGGTTGCCGTACAACCGGTTGTCGGCGTTCTCGCGCACCGCGCACGTGTTGAACACGACGAGGTCGGCGGTGTCGGTGCCCTCGTGGCGCTGGTAGCCGGCGTGCTCGAGCAGCCCGGCGAGGCGCTCGGAGTCGTGGACGTTCATCTGGCAGCCATAGGTGCGGATGTCGTACGTGCGGGCGCTCATAACGAGTCGAGGATAGGCGCTCGAGCTGATCTACTTCCCCGCACGGCACGCACCGAGGTCGTGCTGCGCGCAGCGCAGGACGGGGACGAGGACGTCCTGTACCGCTGGCACACCGACCTGGACGGGTGGGAGCAACGCACGCCACGGCGGCCCGTCCGGTGACCCGTGAGGAGTTCCGGGCGAGGCGGGCCGAGGGCGGGGCCGACGAGGACAGTGTCGAGTTCGTCATCGAGGCGGCCGGTCGCGCGGTCGGACGCTGCGGGCTGTTCGGTTCTGACGACCTTGCCCGCCACGCCGAGGTGGGCATCTCGCTCGTCGCCCAGTCGCGGGGTCAGGGCATCGGAACGGCGGCACTGTCTCAGTTGGTCGCCTTCGGCTTCGAACGCTGGAATCTGCACCAGTTACACCTGGTCGTGCCGGCCTCCAACGAACCGGCGCTCGCGTCCTATCGTAAGGTCGGCTTCGTCGAGGAGGGCCGCCGGCGCGAGCACGCGTGGGTCCTCGGACAGGGGGACGACGAGGTGCTGATGGGCCTGCTGCGCGCGGACTGGCACGCGACCCGCCTGTAACGCCGTCAGTGGGCGATCTCGGTGCTGCGGGACTCCCTGACGACGGTGACCCGGATCTGGCCGGGGTAGGTGAGCTCGTCCTCGATCTGCTTGGCGATGTCGCGCGCGAGCACGGACGCGCCGAGGTCGTCGATCTCGGACGGCTGCACCATGACCCGCACCTCACGGCCGGCTTGCATAGCGAACACCTTGTCGACGCCGTCGTGGGCGGCGCCGATCTCCTCGATGCGGGCCAGCCGTTTGACGTAGGACTCCACGGATTCGCGCCGCGCGCCGGGACGTGCGGCTGAGCAGGTGTCGGAGGCCTGGGTCAGCACGGCCTCGATGGTGCGCGGTTGCACTTCGTTGTGGTGGGCCTCAACGGCGTGCACGACGGCCTCGTCCTCGCTGTACTTGCGCAGCAGGTCGGCTCCGACGATGGCGTGGCTGCCCTCGACCTCGTGGGTGAGCGCCTTGCCGATGTCGTGCAGGAACGCCGAGCGCTTGACGAGCGTCGGCTCGACGCCGAGCTCGGCGGCCATCACCCCGGCGACGTGGGCGGTCTCGACGAGGTGGGCCAGCACGTTCTGGCCGTAGCTGGTGCGGTACTTGAGCCGTCCGAGATAGGGCATCAGCCGTTCGTCGATGGCACCGACGCCGACCTCGGCCACCGCGTCGCGCGCCGCGCGCAGGCACAGCTCATCGACCTCGATACGCGACTGCTCGTAAGCCTCCTCGATGCGGTGCGGGTGGATGCGGCCGTCCTGCACCAGCTTGGCGAGGGTCAACCGCGCGGTCTCGCGGCGGACCGGGTCGAAGCAGGACAGCAACACAGCCTCAGGGGTGTCGTCGATCAGCACGTTGACGCCGGTGACGGCCTCGAAGGCGCGGATGTTGCGACCCTCGCGGCCGATGATCCGGCCCTTCATCTCCTCGCCGGGCAGGTGCAGGACGCTGACGACAGCCTCGGTCGTCTGTGCGCTGGCTACCCGCTGCACGGCCTCGACGACGATCTGCCGGGCGCGGTCGGTGCCCTCGGCCCGAGCTTCACCCTCGATGGAGCGCACGAGCGCTGCGGCGTCACGGCGGGCGGTGTTCTCGACGGCGGCCAGCAACTCGGTGCGCGCCTGCTCGGCGGTCAACCCGGCCACGCGTTCCAGCTCGCGCTCGGCCGCGTCCGCCGTGGCTTGGACGGCCAGGCGCTCGGCGTCGAGGTCGGCGGCCTGCCGGTCGAGGTCGGTCTTGGTGGAAGCCAGGTCGGCGCTGTGCTTCTGCAGGCCTGCGGCCCGTTGGTCGAGACGGGCCTCCTGGGCGTCGAGGCGGGCCTCGACGTCGTCGAGTCGGCTCATCCGCGCCGCGAGTGCCGCCTGCTGGCGCGCCAGGTCGGCCGTCAGGGCCTCGCTCTCCCGCTCGCCCGCGCGGCGGGCCTCAGCGAGCAGTTCAGCGACCTGCTGGCGTGCATCCGCCAGCACGGTCTGGGCCTGGGCGCGGGCCGCGGTGGCCTCACCGCGTGCGGTGTCGGCGTCCGAGCGCGCAGCCTGACGCAGTGTCTCGGCTTCTTCGCGCGCCGCACGGCGCAGCTCGTCGGTCTCGTCGGGTGTCGTCGCCCGTGCCGTTTTCGCCGCCGATACGGGATGCGCCGACGGCGGCCCGGCATCGTCGTTCTGTTCAGTGCCGTCTGAGGTGAGCGGGCGGGCGTCGTGCTCGCTGACGCCGTGGCGGCCGGCCGGACTGGTGCTGCGCCGGGCGTAGACGACCAGGAAGAGCAACCCCAGGATGAAGGCGGCGCCGATCGCTGCGTACCAGACCCCGTGCATACGTACCTCCTGACCGCTTGGACGTCCCGATGGACGCCACTGACCAGGACCCGCGTGCTGACGGGCGCTCATGCGCGCCGCGTGGTCGGCGCACAGGCATGCAGTCGTTCGCGGACGTGACCGGCCGGTCATGTCCGGGTGGGCAGCTCCTCTCGGGCTCGGCTGTTGATCGGTCTAGCTATCGGGCCCGTGGGCCGCGCAACGTCGGACGGGTCGTCCATTGAGTGATTTCTGTATTCGAGCGTTACTCCTGGTATCCGTCGAGGTTATTAATGCCGGACTCACAAAGCAAGTACCGATGCGGTCCGGGAGCGTCCGAGGCGAGCCGGCGGGGTCAGATACCGCCGGAATCCAGGTTGAAGGCGTCTTCGTCGGCGGCATCGGCCAGCTCAGCCCGCACGATCTCGTAGGTCATGCCAGACGGGTAGCCCTTGCGGGCCAGCAGGCCGATCAGCCGTCGGGTCTGCACCTCGATCGGCAACCCCGACAGGGCGCGCCGCCGCCGGGCGACCAGCTGGTGCCCCCGCCGTCGCTCGTCGTCAGAGTCGATCCCGGTGAGCGCCTCGGCCACAACCTCGTCATCGAGGCCACGCTGACGCAGCTTCGCTGCCACGGCACGACGGGCGAGCCCCCGTTCGCGATGCACCGCGCCGGCCAGGCTCTCGGCCAGCGCGGCGTCGTCGATCAGGCCGACGTCGGCGAACCGGTCGAGTACCCGGCCCGCCGCGTCGTCAGGGACACCGCGCTTGGTCAACGCCGCGGCTAACTCGGAGCGACTGCGAGCCCGCTGGTCCAGCAGTCGCAGACAGACGATCCGAGCCACAGCCTCCGGGTCACCCGGAGGCTGTGGCTTGCTCTCGGCCGACGCACTGGACGCCGATGGCCACGAGCGCACGATCAGAAGTCGACCGGGGCCGGCAGCGGTTCGATCGGGGCCGCTGCGCCGTCGACGCGAGCACCGATGCCCAGCTTCTCCTTGATCCGCTTCTCGATCTCGTCGGCGAGGTCGGGGTTGTCACGCAGGAAGTTGCGGACGTTCTCCTTGCCCTGGCCGAGCTGATCGGACTCGTAGGTGTACCAAGCCCCCGACTTCTTCACCAGGCCCTGCTCAACGCCGACGTCGATCAGCGAACCCTCGCGGCTGATCCCCTCGCCGTAGACGATGTCGAACTCGGCCTGCTTGAACGGCGGCGCCACCTTGTTCTTCACGACCTTGACCCGGGTCCGGTTACCTACCGCGTCGCCACCGTCCTTCAGCGTCTCGATACGCCGCACGTCGAGGCGGATCGAGGCGTAGAACTTCAGCGCCTTGCCACCCGTGGTCGTCTCCGGGCTGTTGTGCACCATCACGCCATCGGCGAAGTAGTTGTGGTTGCCCTCAACCTCGATGTCGAAGCGATGCATCGACCGGGTAGGGGGCTTGATGTGCACGTCGAGCACCCGGGCCGGCACGGGCCGTTCCACCGCATCCACAAACTCCGGAACGACCTGGCAGCGACCGCGCTGGTTGGACAGCAGCTTGTAGTCCATCGAGGAGTGGACGTACGGGGCGACCAACTCGAGGAAGCGACGCGATGAGGCTGTGTCGAACGTCAGAACCGCTTTCTGCCGCGCTCCGGCGAGCCGACAGGTCACCGTGAAGCCATGCGTGTCACGCAGGTAGTCACGTAGCCGCTCGCGCGAGCCTGCACTGAGCGCCTCGACGCAGAATTCCACGCGACCGCTCCCGCCGGCGGTGCGTTCCTGCACGCCCTTGGATCGGACGGTGAAGGTGCCGTCATCCATGAACCACACCGCGAGCGCCAGCGGAGTGAGTGCCTTCAGGTACTCGTCGCTGATCGTTTTCTTGCCGTCGCCGAAGTAGACGGCGCGTTGCAGTTCGGCGAGTTCGGGCAGCGGACGGAAGTCAGCGAACACCGCCCCCTTGGCGTTCTCGCGCCGGGAGCAATCGATGTTGCCCAGCAACGACAGCTTCCAGTCGAGGTAGGCGCTCTGTGCATGGCCATGACCCAGCCGGAAGCGCACGCCGTTGCGATCGTGCCGGTTTGGCGACAGGTTTCCGTCGCCGAGCAACGATCCCAGCACTATTTGCCACTGCTGCCCGCTGAGGCGGTGAGTCTCGCTGGCCATCACCCGATCACCCGCGATCAGCTCGCCGGCCTCGCGCCATCCACCAGGAGTGCGGATGAGGTGGTTCTCGGTGGCAGCGAACTGCGCCCGGCCATTGCCACCCGACTTCTCGACGGTGAACTGCAGGAAGCGCTCAGCAGGGCCGTTGTTGAACCAGTTGACCACCCGGCGCGGCGTGATCTCGTCCCGCACCGGGTCATAGGACAGCACCTCGACGTCCATCTTCTGGTTGACGATCTTGCCGATCTTCTCGGTACTACCGTCCGCGAGGGTGACCCGGGTGCCGTAGGACAGGCAGCCGAACATCACACCGATTTTTTCCCGGAGCTGGTTGATGAAGATCGCGGTGGTGCCGGAGTTGCTGAGAGCACCGGTAATCTTGCGCAGCGCCTGGCTCATGAGCCGGGCCTGCAGGCCGACGTGGCTGTCGCCCATCTCGCCCTCGATCTCGGCGCGGGGCACCAGGGCGGCCACCGAGTCGACGACCACGATGTCTATGGCGCCGGACCGGATCAACATGTCCATGATCTCGAGCGCCTGCTCACCGGTGTCGGGCTGGCTGACCAGCAGCGCATCGGTGTCGACACCCAACGCACGCGCGTAGTCCGGATCGAGCGCGTGCTCGGCGTCGATGAAGGCGGCGATGCCGCCCGCGGCCTGGGCGTTGGCCACCGCGTGCAGGGCGACCGTCGTCTTTCCGCTCGACTCCGGGCCGTAGATCTCGACGACCCGGCCACGCGGCAGGCCGCCAATGCCCAGCGCGACATCGAGGGCGATCGACCCGGTGGGGATCACCTCGATGGGGGCGGCCACCCGGTCACCGAGGCGCATGACCGCGCCTTTGCCGTGCTGCTTGTCGATCTGGGCCAGCGCGACGTCGAGCGCCTTCTCGCGGTCGAAGCTCGTTGCCATGGAGGGCACCCTTCGTGGAAGTTTCTGGTGGACTGCTCTGGTCTGTGGTGTTCGTCGACGACGCTAGAGCCGGGTACCGACAGAACTGGATTGCCGCGCGGAGCTGTGGACGACTGGCAGATCTGACCTCGGCGCTGGGGACAACGGTGGACGAGCGTTCGTCGTGCTAGCAGAAACGATAGCCGAACACGTGTTCGACCGACGAGAAGACGCCAGGCGTGTTGCGCCACGTTTGCGAGCGCTGGGTTCCGAGCGTCAGCGCAACTGAGCAGGCATCTCGAACTCGGCGCAGACCGCCCGCCAGATCTCCTTGGCGTCGACCCCGGCGGCAAGGGCCTCATCGACGGTCGACCCGAGCAACGGCAAGCGGTAGTCGGCGGCCAGGCTGACGGCGTATCCCGAGCCGAAACGCTCGTTCATCCGGGCCCAGAACTCGGTCAGTCGCACGACAGTGACTCTACGATCTGAGGTCGTGGCGGTCGCGCGGGTGGGTACGTCGGGATGGCTGTATCCACCCTGGCGCGGGGTGTTCTACCCGAAGAAGCTGCCGCACCGGCGCGAGCTCGAGTACCTGTCGGGTCGGCTGGCCACCGTCGAGATCAACGGCACGTTCTACAGCCTGCAGCGACCTGATTCGTTCCGTCGGTGGCACGACGAGACGCCCGACGGGTTCACCTTCGCGGTCAAGGGACCACGCTTCGTCACGCACATGAAGAAGCTGGCCGACGTCGAGACGCCGCTGGCGAATTTCTTCGCCTCCGGAGTCCTGGCGCTGGCCGAGAAGACCGGTCCGCTGCTGTGGCAGTTACCGCCCAGCCTGGGCTTTCGCCCCGAGCGACTGGCCGCCTTCTTCGCACGTCTTCCCCGATCGAGCGACGAGGCCGCCTGGCTCGCCCGCCGGCACGACGACCGGATGACCGGTCGGGCACTGCTGGTCAACGACACGGACCGCCCGTTGCACCACGCGCTCGAGGTCCGGCACGGCAGTTTCCAGACACCTGCCTTCGGCGAACTGCTGCGCGAACACGTCATCAGCCTGGTGGTGGCTGATACTGCAGGACGCTGGCCCAAGATGTTCGACGTGACCGCCGACCTCGTCTACGTGCGGCTGCACGGCGACGCCGAGCTGTACACCAGTGGGTACAGCGAGACCGCCCTGGACGAGTGGGCGAACCGGATCCGCGGTTGGCTGGCCGACGGTCACGACGTCCAGGTGCACTTCGACAACGACGTCAAGGTGCACGCCCCGTTCGACGCACTGGCCCTCGCCGGACGGCTGCGGGCCTGACGCCTCACTCCTCAGCCGGCGCCGTCGACATGTTCTGCGAGATCAGGTCCATGACCGACGAATCCGTCAGCGTGGTCACGTCACCGAGCTCCTTGTGGTCGGCCACGTCGCGCAGCAACCGGCGCATGATCTTGCCCGAACGCGTCTTCGGCAGCTCGGCCACGACCATGATCTGACGGGGCTTGGCGATCTTGCCGATCTCCTTCGCGACGTGGTCGCGCAGCTCGCGCACCAGCTTGCCGCCCTCGTTCTCGTCGACCGGCCCACCGCCGCGCAGGATGACGAACGCGACGATGCCCTGACCGGTGGTCGGGTCCGACGCGCCGACCACCGCCGCTTCGGCCACCGACGGGTGCGACACCAGCGCCGACTCGACCTCGGTGGTGGAGATGCGGTGACCCGAGATGTTCATGACGTCGTCGACGCGGCCGAGCAGCCACAGATCGCCGTCGTCGTCCTTCTTGGCGCCGTCACCGGCGAAGTAGTACCCCTGCTCTGCGAAGCGGGACCAGTAGGTGTGCTTGAACCGCTCCGGGTCGCCGTAGATCCCCCGGGTCATCGCCGGCCACGGCTCGGTCAGCACGAGCAGGCCGCCCCCGCCGTCCGGGACGGGGGTGCCGTCATTGTCGACGACCTCGGCGCCGATGCCCGGCAGCGCGCCAATGGCCGATCCGGGTTTGGTGTCACTCACGCCCGGCAGTGGGCTGACCATCATGGCGCCGGTCTCGGTCTGCCACCAGGTGTCGACGACAGGGGTGCGCTCGCCGCCGATGTTCTTGCGGTACCAGATCCACGCCTCGGGGTTGATGGGTTCACCGACACTGCCCAACACCCGCAACGACGACAGGTCATGCGCGGCCGGGATGTCCTCGCCCCATTTCATGAACGTGCGGATCGTGGTCGGCGCCGTGTACAGGATCGACACCTTGTACTTCTCGATCATCTCGAACCAGCGGTGCTCGTTCGGGGTGTTCGGGGTGCCCTCGTACATGAACGAGGTCGCCCCGTTGGCCAACGGCCCGTAGACGATGTAACTGTGCCCGGTGATCCACCCGATGTCGGCGCCGCACCAGTACAGGTCGGACTCCGGCTTGAGGTCGAAGACCGCCCAGTGCGTCCAGGCCGCCTGGGTCAGATAACCGCCGGACGTGTGCAGGATGCCCTTCGGCTTGCCGGTGGTGCCGGAGGTGTACATGACGAACAGCGGCTGCTCGGCGTCGAAGAACTCGCACTCGTGCTCGGCCGAGGCAGGATCCACGACGTCGTGCCACCAGACGTCACGGCCCTCGGTCCAGTCGACGTCCTGTCCGGTGCGCTTGACGACCAGCACCGAACGGACGTCCGGACACTTTGCCAACGCCTCGTCGACGGCCGGCTTGAGGGCAGACGGGTCACCGCGGCGGTAGCCGCCGTCGGCGGTGATGACGACCCGGGCATCGCAGTCCAGGATGCGGTCGACGAGGGCGGTCGAGGAGAACCCGCCGAAGACGACGGTATGCACCGCACCCAGCCGGGCGCAGGCCAGCATGGCAACGACCGTCTCAGGGATCATCGGCAGGTAGATGGCGACCCGGTCGCCGGCCTGGACCCCGAGCTCGATCAGTGCGTTCGCCGCTCGGCACACCTCGTCCTTCAACTGGGCGTAGGTGATCGCGCGGGTCTCCCCCGGCTCACCTTCCCAGTGATAGGCGACTCGGTCACCGAGCCCGGCTTCGACGTGCCGGTCGACGCAGTTGTAGGCGACGTTGAGCCGGCCGCCCACGAACCACTTGGCGAAGGGCTTGTCGGACCAGTCGAGGACACGGGTCCACTTCTGCTGCCAGGTCAGCCGTTCGGCCGCCTCGGCCCAGAAGGCCAACCGGTCGGTGCGGCCCCGGTCGTAGGCCTCGGGTAGCACGTTCGCGGTCTTCGCGAACTCGCCCGGTGGCGGGAACCGGCGTTCCTCGTGGGACAGGTTGGACAGGGTTTCGTCACTCATGTGTCGAACCTAGTTCCGCTTCTCGCGACCGTAAACCGCCGGCTGCAGCGGGACGACGGGCAGCAGCGTGCGTTGGAAGGTCGACTTGGTCACCCCGGCGAAGGACGCGTACCAGGCCAGGATCGCGGTGACGAGGCCGAGCCATCCGCCGGTCTTCACCAGGCCGGTCGAGGCGTTGTAGTTGCCGATGCAGAGCCGAAGGACGAGAACGCGGTCGCCCCGAACGTGTTGCCCTTCGTGAATTCCCCCATGCCCGCAAGCAGCTGCGCGATACCGCCGTAGCAGATCGCCAGGCCGAACACGCCGGCCTCGACGGTCCCGGGGAGCAGGTTCGAGTTGACCGCCGAGGAAGAACGTCGTCGCGGCGAAGGCAGCAAGACCGAGTGGCCCCGGGTCGCAGATGTGGGCGCCGAACCCGACAGGCGCCGGCGCGGTTGGATCCACTGCGGCTTCCGACGACGGGCGGGGCGAGCGTTCGGCCGGGTGGGTCATGGGCGAAGTCCTTCCGAGAGGCCGCGGATGCGCGTACTTCGGAACCTGCCAGTAGCGCCGGACGGACGCCGCCGTCAATCGGTGAACGGCGCCGACGGGGCGGCGAGCGGGCGGATCGGACCGACGAACGGCGGATGCGCAGGTCTGAGTTCGCGCAGGTCAGAGTTCGCGCAGGTCGAGTTCGCGCAGGTCGAGTTCGCGCAGGTCGAGTTCGCGCAGGTCCAGGTCATCATCGACGACGAGCACCTGCAGGCCGGTCGACGCCTCGACGGCAGCCTCGACGCTCATACCCGGCACGCTACGCCGATCATGTAGCGACGAGCACTGGAAAGGCTGGGCTGGGCAGGGTCGCCTTTTCAGGCGTCAGGCGTCAGGCGTCAGGCGTCAGGCGGCGGCGCGGCTCGCGGCAAACAGCGCGCGTAGGTCGCGCATCGCCGCGACGGCATACTCGCGGTCCATGCGCTGGATCGCGTAAACGGCGAGCGTCTCCTCGCCGGGCAGCCGCAACCGGGCGAAGCGCACGTTGCTCGGGAACTCGACGGCCACGATCGCGGCCCACGGGATCGTGCGCCAGTCACCGAGATAACCGCGGGTGCGCACGGACTCGAGGTCGGCGGTCATCCGCGGCCGGGCGGGCAGGCGCAGACCGCCGGCGACGATCAGGCCGATGATCACCGTGAAGACCTGGTCGGTGTGCCCGAAATAGGCGCCGGCGTTGTCGCGGCGCATCAGCAGGGCCACCACGATGAACACGACCAGCGCGAACGCCGCGCTGGCGTTGGCGATCCGGGCCGTGCGAACCGGCCGGGCGCTCATCGCCGTCGGTTCAGTCATAGCCGGCACGCCGCGATCGCGGTGACGAGGATCCCTCGCGCACCCAGCTCGTACAGCTCGTCCATGACCGCGTTGGTGTCGCGGCGCGGGACCATCGAGCGCACGGCGCACCAACCCTGCTCGTGCAGCGGCGAGACGGTCGGCGACTCGATGCCCGGGGTGACGGCGACAGCCAGCGGCACGAGGTCGGCGGCGATGTCGTAGTCCATCAGCACGTACTGCCGGGCGATGATCACGCCCTGCAGCCGGCGCACGAGCTGCTCGATGCGCTGCGGCTGCTCGACGCCGTGGCGCTGGATGAGGATGGCCTGGCTGGTGAGCAGCGGCTCGCCGAAGATCTCGAGTCCGGCATTGCGCAGGGTGGTACCGGTGGACACGACGTCGGCGATCGCGTCGGCCACGCCGAGCGGCACCGCGGTCTCGACCGCGCCGTCCAGGCGGATGACCTCGGCGTTGATGCCGTGCTCGGACAGGTAGGCCTGCAGCACGCCCGGGTACGCGGTGGCGATCCGCTTACCGCTCAGATCGGCGGCCGACGCGGCAGCACCGGGCAGGGTGGCGAAGCGGAACGTCGAGTGGGCGAACCCGAGCGGCAGGATCGCCTCCGCCTTGGCGCCGGAGTCCAACAGCAGGTCCTCGCCGGTGATGCCGACGTCGAGGCTGCCGTTGCCGACGTAGAGGGCGATGTCGCGTGGGCGCAGGAAGAAGAACTCGGTGTCGTTGTCAGCGTCGGTCAGGACGAGCTCGCGGACGTCCGCGCGCTGGCGGTAGCCGGCCTCGACGAGCATCTGGCTGGCGGGCTCGGCGAGCGAGCCCTTGTTGGGAACGGCGATGCGAAGCATGGCGACCTTGTCTCTGGGCGATCAGGGGGTGGACGTCGACCTAGAGATGTCGGTAGACGTCGTCGAGCCCGATGCCCTTGCCGAGCATGATGACCTGGATGCGGTAGAGGAGCTGGCTGATCTCCTCGGCCGTCCGGTCGCCCGACTCGTGCTCGGCGGCCATCCAGACCTCGGCGGCCTCCTCGACGACCTTCTTGCCCTGCTCGTGCACGCCGGCGTCGAGGGCGAGGACCGTGCCCGAACCGGCCGGGCGCTCCCGTTGGCGGTCGGTGAGCTCGGCGAACAGCTGGTCGAAGGTCTTCATGGCGTACCCGAGGGTACCGGCGCGCGGTCAGTCGGTTCCGGCACGTCTCAGCCGCCACGGCCGCAGGTGCCGGTACCCGCGCACAGCGACCGGGCGGATCGGGCGCAGTACGAACCCGTCGTCGTCGGCCAGTTCGTCGTGCAGGCCCTCGTCGACGAGCACCGAGTCCGGGCGGGCCACCGACGTCAGCCGGCTGGCGATGTTGACGGATTGGCCGAAGACGTCGCCGAGCCGGCTCACGACCTCGCCATAGGCGATGCCTGCCCGTAACGAGGGCAGGACGTCGTCGTCGGCCGCCCGCTCGACGAGGTCCAGGGCGATGGAGGCGGTGTCGGCCGGGGTGTCGGCCACGAAGAGGATCTCGTCGCCGATCGTCTTCACGATCTGCCCGCGGTGGTCGGACACGACGTCGGAGGCCAGGGATTCGAAGGCGGTCAGGACGTCGCGCAGCTGCGCCTCCGACGACTCGCGGGTGAAGGCGGTGAACCCGGCCATGTCGACGAACCCGACACCTCGGCGGGTCGTCGACCCGGTCGACGCCCCCGCGTTGGATGCAGCGCGAGAGAAGAACGCGGCCAGCTGCCGGCGCCACACGTAGCCGTGCAGGCCCTCGACTATCGGGGTCAGCTCCCCCATCAGCTCGGTGAGGGCCTCCGGTCCCTCGTCGCCGATCAACTCCGGACGTCGACCGACCAGCTCGAGCACCAGCTGGCCCTGCCAGGACGCGAGGCGGGCGAACGTCTGGCCGATAATGCGCGTCATCGCCCGCATCAGGTCCTCGTCGATGTCCCCGACGGCCTGCAGGGCCTGGACGTTGCGCAGCGCCTCGACGTCGGCATCGGTGAACGCCTGCTCGTCGTCTGCCGCAACGGCGAACCCGAGCGCCCGCCACAATCGCCGGACCTCGTCGAGGGGCAGCCCGGACCGCTCGGCGATCTGTAGCCGGGTGTAGTCGCGCGAGCCACCCAGCAGCCGATCCTCCGCCGAATCGAGCAGTTCCTGCAGCGCCGGCGCATCCCCTTCACCGAGCAGGACGGGATCGCCGGCCGGTGGCTGGGTGTCCTCGGCCACGGATGCGCTCAGGTGGTGTGGACGATGAGCACGTCGGTGCCGGCGTGCCGGGCGACGTCGAGCGGCACCGAGCCCAGGATGCGTCCGGTCAGCGTATTGAGACCGACGTTCCCGACGACGAGCAGATCCGCGTGGTAATCGGCAACGACCTTGGCAAGCGTGGCGGCGGGCTTGCCCTGCGCCGAAACGGTCTCGATCGTGGACGCGCCGGCGGCGACGGCGCGGTCGCGGGCCCGGCTCACGGTGTCGTCGGCCGGCGCCGAGCCAACCACCTGGTAGGCGTCCTCGCCGAGCTGGTCCTGGGCCACAGTGTCGACCTTGTCGGGCAAATAGGCGCAGGCGATGACGAGGGTGGCGCCGCTGTCGGCGGCCAGGGCTGCGGCGCGCTCGACCGCACGGAACGAGGTGTCGGAACCGTCGGTGCCGACCACGACCGTCTGGTATGCGCTCATGTGCTCCTCATTCCGGGGGGCGTACGCAGAACTCGCGACGACCATAGCGATCGGCGCTTCGCCGTGCCCGTCAGGCGCGCGGCCATTGAGCAAGTCGCAGGGCGGTGGCGAGCGCGGCCGTGACCGCCTCGTGCCCCTTGTCCTCGCCCGACCCGGGCAGGCCGGCGCGGTCGAGGGCCTGCTGCTCGGTGTCGCAGGTCAACACGCCGAACCCGACCGGGACGCCGGTGCGCTCGGCAACGGCGGTCAGCCCGCTGGTCGCGGCCTGGCAGACGTAGTCGAAGTGCGGGGTGCCGCCGCGGATGACCACACCCAGGGCGACGATGGCGTCGTAGCCGTGCCCGCTCAGCCGGGACGCCGCTACCGGCAACTCGAACACCCCGGGCACACGGAGCTCGGTGACGTCGGCCACCCGGGCGTCGGACAGCGCCCGGCGGGCACCGTCGAGCAGGCCGGTCATGACCGTCTCGTGCCACTCGCTGGCGACGACAGCGACCTTGAGTCGATCGGCGCCCTCGACGGTGATCGCGGGTGCGCCCTCGCCGGACACGTCACAGTCCGTTCTCGATGATGAAGTCCGGGTCGTGACCCATGCGGTCGCGCTTGGTCTGCAGGTAGCGCAGGTTCTCGGGATTCGCGTGTACCGGCAGCGGCTCGCGGCCGGTGACGTGCAGCCCGTAACCCTCCAGACCCGCGCGCTTGGCCGGGTTGTTCGTCAACAGGCGCATCGAACGGACGCCGAGGTCGACGAGGATCTGCGCGCCGGTGCCGTAGTCGCGGGCGTCGGCAGGCAGGTCCAGAGCGAGGTTGGCGTCGAGGGTGTCGGCGCCGGCGTCCTGCAGCTGGTAGGCCTGCAGCTTGTGCAGCAGGCCGATCCCCCGGCCCTCGTGCCCGCGCACGTAGAGCACGACGCCTCGACCCTCGCGGGCGACCGCGGCGAGCGCGGCGTCCAGCTGCGGACCGCAGTCGCAACGCAGCGAGCCGAACACGTCGCCGGTCAGGCATTCGGAGTGCACCCGGACCAGGACGTCCTCGCCGTCGCCGAGGTCGCCGTAGACGAATGCGACGTGCTCTCGGTCGTCGTAACTGGACGAGTAGCCGACCGCGGTGAACTGGCCGTGGCGCAAGGGCACACGGGCCGACGCGACCCGCTCGACGAGCTTCTCGAAGCGCCGCCGGTAGGCGATGAGGTCGGCGATGGAGATCATCGCGAGGTCGTGGCAGTCGGCGAAAACCCGCAGCTCCTCGCCGCGCGCCATGTGGACGGGGTCCTTCTCGCTGACGATCTCGCACAGCACCCCGGCCGGGTGGAGCCCGGCCAAGACGGCGAGGTCGACCGCGGCCTCGGTGTGTCCGGGCCGGCGAAGCACGCCGCCGTCCTTCGCTCGCAGCGGCACGACGTGCCCCGGTCGGGAGAAGTCCGCGGCAGTCGAGTCGGGGTCGGCCAGCAGCTTGATGGTGTGCGCCCGGTCGGTGGCCGAGATGCCGGTCTCGACGCCTTCGCGGGCGTCGACCGTGACCGTGTAGGCGGTGCCGCGGCGATCCTGGTTGGTGTGGAACATCGGCGGCAGGTCGAGCCGGTCGGCGTCGCTCTCGGACAGCGACGCGCAGATGTAACCGGACGTGTACCGGATCATGAACGCGATGAGTTCGGGCGTGGCCAGCTCGGCGGCGAGGATGAGGTCGCCCTCGTTCTCGCGGTCCTCGTCGTCGATGACAACGACGGCTTTACCCGACTTGATGTCGACGATCGCGCGCTCGACCGAGTCAAGGCGCAGGGTGCTCGTCACGCGACGACGCAGTCGGGGCAGGACCATACGGCATGGCCTCTGGCGGCCGTAGCGCAGCGGAGGTCGGTCACTTGGTCTCCATCAGTCGGGCGACGTACTTGGCGAGTACATCCGCTTCCAGGTTGACAGCATCGCCGGGTTGCCGCCCACCCAGGGTGGTCGCGCGCAGCGTCTCGGGGATGAGCCCCACCTCGAACCAGTCCGGGCCCACGCCGCTGACCGTCAACGACACCCCGTCCACGGCCACCGACCCTTTCTCGGCAAGGAAGCGCGCGAGCTCCGGTGGCACCGAGAAGCGCACCGCCTCCCACGCGTCGCCCGGGGTACGGGAGACCACGGTCCCGGTGCCGTCGACGTGGCCCTGGACGACGTGTCCGTCGAGCCGGGCGTCAGCTCGTACGGCGCGTTCTAGGTTGACCCGGTCACCTACTGCGAGACCGCCGATCACCGAGCGCGCGAGCGTCTCGCCCATGACGTCGAAGTCGAGGCCGACGGTCCCGTCGGTCGGCTCGCCCCACCCGACAACGGTGAGGCAGACGCCGTTCACCGCGATCGAGGCACCGTGGACGACGTCGTCCACGACGCGGGTGGCGCGGACGGTGAGCACGGCCGAGTCGCCGCTGCGGCTGATGGCGGCGACCTCGCCGACTTCCTCGATGATCCCGGTGAACACGTCTCAGCCGTCCCCAGTCGTGTCGGGCGTGGTCTCGTCTGCCCAACGAGGACGCGCCACGATCTTGATGTCACTGCCCAGGCGGGTCACCGACTCCACGTCTAACACGGCGGCGTCGGCCAGTGTTCCGATGCCCGCGTCGCCGAGGGCGCTCGGCCCGGCGCCGAGCAGGACCGGAGCCAGGTAACCCACGACCTCGTCGACGCAGCGCGCCTCGATGAACGCCCCGGCCAGGGTGGGTCCACCCTCGAGCAGGACGTGCCGTACGCCGCGGTCGTGCAGCGCCTTGAGCGCGAACTGCGGCGCAGCGGTGTCCAGGACAAGGCTCTCGGCGGCGGCGTCGAGCACCCGCGCGTCGTCGGGCACCCGGTGGCGGCGGTCGAGCACGACCCGCAGCGGCTGGCGCGTGGCGTCGATGTCACCGTCGCGGACGGTCAGCTGCGGGTCGTCGGTGAGCACCGTGCCGCTGCCGACCAGCACGGCGTCGACCTCGGCGCGCAGGCGGTGGACGTCGGCACGTGCGACTGCACCGGTGATCCAGCGCGACGTCCAGTCGGCGGCGGCGACCCGCCCGTCGAGCGTGGCGGCGTACTTCCAGGTGACGAAGGGCCGGCCGGCACGGACCGCGTGCAGCCATGGGCGCAGCGCGCCGGACTCCGCGGCGTGCAGCTCGACGCCGGCGACGACCTCGACGCCGGCGGCACGCAGGCGCTCCGCTCCCCCGCCGGCGACCGGGTCAGGATCGCCGACGGCGTAGACGACTCGTTCGATGCCCGCCGCCAGCAGCGCATCGACGCAGGGACCCGTGCGGCCGGTGTGCGCACAGGGTTCGAGGGTGGTGACCGCGGTGCCGCCGCGGGCTGCGGGACCTGCCGTGCGCAGCGCCCGTACTTCGGCATGCGGGCCGCCGGCAGGAGCGGTGGCGCCCTCGCCGACAAGGGTGCCGTCGGCGCCCAGAATCACTGCCCCGACGGCAGGATTCGGACTTGTCGTCCCGCGGACCGTCTCGGCCAGCGCGAGCGCCCGGTGCATCGCGGCCTGTTCAGCGTCAGTTGCTTCGGTCATACCGACATCGAACCGCGGGCCTGCGCACGCAACGCCTCGACGGCCCGACCGGGGTCGTCGGCGCCGAAGACGGCGGACCCGGCGACGAAAACGTCGGCGCCCGCCTCGGCAGCCGCCTCGATGGTGTCCGGCGCGATGCCCCCGTCGACCTCGATGAACAGCCGCAGGTGCCCGGCCCGGACGTGCTCGCGGGCAGTGCGAACCTTGGGCAGCACCTCGGCCATGAACTGCTGGCCGCCGAAGCCCGGCTCGACGGTCATCACCAGCAGCGTGTCGAACTCGCGCAGCACATCGAGGTACGGCTCGATGGGCGTACCGGGCTTGATCGACAACCCGGCCAGGGCGCCGGCCTTGCGGATCGCCCGCGCCGTTTGCACGGCGTCGGTGGCCGCCTCGACGTGGAAGGTGACGTTAGCGGCGCCCAGCTCGGCGTACCCCGGTGCCCAGCGGTCCGGATCGTCGATCATCAGATGGCAGTCGAGCGGGAGGTCGGTGTGCGCGTGCAGGGCTTTCACCACGGGCGGCCCGAGCGTCAGGTTGGGGACGAAGTGGTTGTCCATGACGTCGACGTGCAGCCAGTCGCAGTTGGCCACCGCGTCGGCCGCGGCGCCGAGGTTCGCGAAGTCGGCGGACAGGATGCTCGGCGCGATCATGGGCTCAGCCGGTCCGTGGGACGTCACTCTCACGAGTCTAGGAGCGCGGCGCCGTCGACACGTCAGCGGCGGATCAGGGCGCAGAACATGGCGTCGGTGCCGTGCAGGTATGGCCAGAGCTGCACGGTCGGACCGTCGCCGAGATTGGGGACACCCGGGAACGCCGCGCGGGCGTCGAGCAGGTCGTGGTCCGCGACGATCTCCGTCGTCTCGGCCGGGTGCGGTGAGCAGGTGACGTAGGCGACGACCCCGCCGCGACGGGTGAGGCGCAACGCAGCGGCGAGCAGCTCGCGCTGCAGGACGGCGAGGTCGGCAACGTCGTCGGCACTGCGCCGCCAGCGGGACTCGGGCCGACGGCGGAGCGCGCCCAGCCCGCTGCACGGAGCGTCGAGCAGCACCCGGTCGTACCCCCCATCGGCGGGCCGGGGCAGCTCCCGGCCGTCGCCGACCAGGACCTCGACGCCCCACCGATCGGTGACCCGGCGGACGAGATCGGCGCGGTGCGGGCGGACCTCGTTCGCGGTCAGCGTCGCCCCCCGCTCGACGGCCAGCGCAGCGAGCAGCGCAGCCTTGCCACCCGGGCCTGCGCACAGATCGAGCCAGTACTCGTCGCGCCCGTCGAGTGGTGCCGCCGCGAGAGCGAGCGCACACAGCTGGCTGCCCTCGTCCTGGACGCCGACCCGTTTGTCGCGCACGCCGGGCAGGTCGCCGGGGTCGCCGCCGGCCATCCGCACGGCGTAGGGCGAGTACGGCCCGGGTTCGGCATCAGGAAGAGCAGCCAGCAATTCCGTGACCGTGGCGACGCCGGGCCAGGCCACGAGGTGGGTGAGCGGGCGCTCGTCGTCGGCGGCGAGCGCGCGGGCGGTCTCGGCGAGGTCGCCGTCGACGTCGTCGCCCAGTGCGGCCGCGAACGCGGCGGCGATCCACTGCGGGTGGCCGGTCCGCACGGCCAGCGCCGCGAGCGGGTTACGACCGCGCGCCAGCTCGTCGGTCCAGCCCTCCCAGTCGTGCGCGGTCACCTTGCGCAGCACGGCGTTGACGAGCCCGGCCGCCCGGCCGTACCCGCTGGTATGGGCCAGATCGACGGTGGTGGCAACCGCGGCGTGGGCCGGGATGCGGGTACGCAGCGCCTGGTAGGCGCCGAGCCGCAGCAGGTCGCGGACACCGGGCTGTACTTCCGTCAGCGGCCGGTCGAGGCAGCGGCCGATGACGTCGTCCAGGGTGCCCAGCGCACGCAGGGTGCCGTAGCCCAGTTCTGTCGCCAGGCCCGCGTCGCGGGTGTCGAGCCCGGCGTCGGCGACGAGCCGCGGCAGCACCAGGTTGGCGTAGGCGTCCTGGCTGTCCACCGCGCGCAGCAGCGCAAGCGCGACCGTGCGGGCCGGGTCGACCGCCGGCGGCCGCGCCGCCCGGTTCTTGCTCGCCGGAGCCCCCGGTGGCCGTCCGGTGGGCCGGCGGGCCGGCCGGCGTTGGCCACCGCGGTGCGAGTTGGCCGGTCGCGAGTCAGGCACCGAGGCGCTCGCCAGACTCGATGCGGGCGCCGCGCGCCCAGTCGGCGGCCGGCATCGGGCGCTTGCCGGGCGGCTGCACCTGTTCGAGAGCGACCTCGAGCGTGGCGGTGCCGACCGCGACGCTGCCGCGTTCGACCCGAAGCTCACCGGGCGACAGCTCGTTGCCGCCGCGCAGGCTCACCGGGCCCAGCTTCAACCGCTCGCCCCGGAACGTCGTCCACGCGCCCGGCGCCGGCGTGCAGGCCCGGATCAGCCGGTCGACGTGCCGGCCCGGCGACGTCCAGTGGACCTCGGCGTCACCCGGGTTCAGCTTGGGTGCGATCGAGACACCGTCCGGCGACTGCGGCACGGCCACCAGGCTGCCATCGGCCAGGCCGTCCATCGTGGCCACCATCAGCCCGGCGCCACTGACCGCGAGCCGTTCGAGCAGGTCGCCGCTCGTGTCGGTCGGCCGGATGGTCTCGGTCACGACGCCGTAGACGGGCCCGGTGTCCAGGCCCTGCTCGATGAGGAACGTCGAGGCGCCGGTGACCTCGTCCCCGTGCAGGACGGCATGCTGCACCGGGGCCGCACCGCGCCAGGCCGGCAACAGCGAGAAATGCAGGTTCACCCAGCCGAGACGGGGCACCGCGAGTGCGCTTGCGGGCAGCAGGGCGCCGTAAGCGACGACCGGGCAGCAGTCGACGCCAAGGGCACGAAGCTGCTCGAGAAAGCCCGGTTCAGCCGGCTTCGCCGGCGTCAGGATCGGGACGCCCGCCTCTCGGGCCAGGCTGGCGACCGGCGACTCGGCCACCGTCCGACCGCGCCCGGAGCGCGCCGGCGGGCGGGTGATCACGGTTACCACGTCGTGCTGCGGCGCGTCGAGCAGGGCCTGCAGGGTGCGCACCGCGGCCGCCGGCGTACCGGCAAGGGCAAGTCTCATCGACCGTGCAGGCTGACACCGTGGGGGCTGACTTTGACGGTGGGCACCGGGACGCCGTTCCATTCCGCCTCGCGGATCGCCTTCATCGCCGCCTTGCGCGTCCCGGTGTCGAGCCGGTCGACGAACAGCACGCCGTCGAGGTGGTCGGTCTCGTGCTGGATCGCGCGGGCGAGCCGGGCGGTGCCCTCGACGGTGATCGGGTCGCCGTACATGTTCTGCCCGTGCGCGACGACGTGCTCCTTGCGACGGCAGTCGAACTGCAGCCCGGGGATGGACAGGCAGCCCTCGGGACCGTCCTGCTCCTCGTCGTCGGGGAAGTGCAGCACCGGATTGACGAGGTGCCCCTCCCCCTCTCCGGTGACGTGATAGGTGAACACCCGCAGCCCGACGCCGATCTGCGGTGCGGCCAAGCCGGCGCCGGGCGCGTCGAGCATCGTGGCCTCGAGGTCGGCCACCAGCGTTCGCAGTTCCCTGTCGAAGTCGGTGACGACGTCGGCGGGCGTGCGGAGCACGGGATCGCCGAAGAGCCGGATGGGCTGGACGGTCACTTCTCTCTCTCCCTGGCGAAACTGCATCAGTGCGGTAGATAACAGCGGCCGAGTCTAGCGAGAAGGCGTACGTGCATAGATCCTGGGAATTAGTTAGGATGCCTAACGAACGAAAGGACGACCGTGCAGCAGACCGCAACGCATGACCGGCGCATCGCGCTCTCGGTGACCACCGTGGGCATGCTGGCCGCCACCCTGAACTCGTCCATTCTGCTGATCTCGCTGCCGGCGATCTTCCGCGGCCTCGGGCTCGACCCGCTGGCGCCGTCGAACATCAGCTACCTGCTGTGGATGTTGATGGGCTTCATGCTCGTCACCGCGGTGCTGGTGGTGACCTTCGGCCGGCTCGGTGACCAGTACGGCCGGGCCCGGATCTTCAACCTCGGCTTTCTGATCTTCACGATCGGCTCCATAGGTTGCGCGCTGGTACCCAACTCCGGCGGGGCGGGCGCGCTCGAGATCATCCTGCTGCGCATCCTGCAGGGCGTGGGCGGCGCCATGGTGACCGCGAACTCGAGCGCCATCATCACCGACGCGTTCCCGGCCGACCGGCGCGGTTTTGCACTCGGGGTGAACCAGGTGGCCGCGATCGCCGGGTCGTTCTTCGGCCTGGTCATCGGCGGCGTGTTGTCCGAGTGGGACTGGCGCGCGGTGTTCTGGGTCAGCGTCCCGATCGGCGCCTGGGGCACGTGGATGGGCTACCGCACGCTGAAGGATGAGCCCCGTGACCGCTCGACCAAGGTGGTCATCGACTGGTGGGGCAACCTCACCTTCGGTGTCGGCCTCATCTCGGCACTCGTCGCGGTCACCTACGGCCTGCAGCCCTACGGCGGGCACGCGATGGGTTGGACGTCGCCCAAGGTGGTCGCCGGCCTGGTGATCGGCGTGGCCCTCCTCGTCGCCTTCGTTCTCATCGAGAAGCGGGTCAGCGACCCGATGATCGACATGCGGCTGTTCCGCATCCGCGCCTTCAGCGCCGGGCAGGCCGTCAACCTGCTGGCGGCGATGTCGCGCGGCGGCCTGCAGTTCATGTTGATCATCTGGCTGCAGGGCATCTGGTTGCCGCTGCACGGCTACAGCTTCGAGGACACCCCGCTGTGGGCAGGCATCTACATGCTCCCGCTCACCATCGGCTTCCTGATCGCTGGCCCGGCCTCGGGTGCGGTGTCCGACCGGTTCGGCGCGCGCGCCTTCGCCAGCGGCGGCCTGCTGCTGTCGGCCTGCACGTTCGGCGGCCTGATCCTGCTGCCGGCCGACTTCAACTACCTCGTGTTCGCCACCTTGCTGGCGCTGAACGGCATCGGCATGGGCCTGATGTCGGCCCCGAACGCGGCCGCGATCATGAACGCCGTCCCGGCCACGTCGCGGGGCGCTGCCTCGGGCATCCGCGCCACCGGCATGAACGCGGGCATGGTCATCTCGCTGGGCGGCTTCTTCACGCTGATGGCCATCGGACTGGCGGCGCGGCTGCCGGGTGCGCTTTCGGGCGGTCTCACCGGGGCCGGGGTCGACCAGGCCACGGCTACGCAGGCCTCGCACGCCTCGCCGGTGGGCATCCTGTTCGCTGCGTTCCTCGGCGGTAACCCGATCAAGGAGCTCGTGCCGAACGCCTCCCCCGCCGTGGGCGACAAGATCTACAACGGGCACTTCTTCCCGAGCCTGCTCTCGGGCCCGTTCATGCACGGCCTGACGATCGCCTTCACCGCGGCGATCATCATGTTGCTGCTTGCCGTCGGCGCCTCGCTCATGCGCGGCGAGAAGTACGTGCACAGTGACGCCGACGGGAATGTCCACCACGACTCGCCGCTCGAGGCGCTCGCTCGCGAGGGCGACGCCCTGGCCAACCCGGCGGTCCCCGGCGAAGAGATCGCCTACGACGACGCGATCTCCGGACGTGCCGCGCGTAACGCCTCGCTGACCTAATTCCGTTCGTGATCAACAGCGCCGAAACGTCGTCTCGCACCGTTTCGGCGCTGTTGATCACCGGCAGTAGCGCGAGCTAGAGCAGCTCGAGCGGGTCCAGCTGGATGCGGACCGGCTCGGCGGAACGACGGGCGGATCGCCCGGCCGCCGCGATCCTCAGCGCGTGCGCCAGCTCGGCGCCGCGCGCGCGAGGGACCCGCAGCAGCACGCGATGGGCGTCACGCTCGACCGGCACCGGCCCGATGACCTGCAGACCCTCAGGCGCGTCGAGGGCCGCCACGAGCTCGGTGAGGGTCGCGGACGAACCGGTCAGTGACGCCATCCGCGACACTGGCGGGAAGTCGAGCTCCGCACGCTCGGACAGCTCGCGCGCCGCGAAGCCGGCAGGGTCCCAGCGCACCAGCGCCTGCACCGCCGGCACGCCCGCGTCGGCGCCGACGATCACTGCCCCGCCAGGACGCACGAGCGCAGCAGCATTGGCCCAGCGGCGCAACGCCTCTTCAGCCGCCCGCAGGTCGGGGCGCGACAGCAGCGCCCAGCCGTCGAGCAGCAACGCCGCGCCGTAACCACCCGCGCACACCGGCTCGGCGCCCGGCGTGCACACCACGACCGCGGCGTCGGGCGGGACGTCGGCCAGGACGTGCTCACCGCCCGACATCCGGATCGGCACTCCCGGGAAGGCGCGGCCGAGCTCCTCGGCGGTGCGCGCCGAGCCCACGACGCTGGCCCGCAGCCGCGTCCCGCCGCAGGTGGGGCAGGCCCACCCCGTCGCGGCCCGCGCGCACCAACGGCAGACCGGCACGGCCCGTTCGGACGGCGCGGCAAGAGGGCCCGCGCAGAAGGCGCATCGCGCCGGCGTTCGGTCGCGGGCACACGCCAGCGACGGGACGTACCCGCCGCGCGGCACCTGAACCAGCACGGTTTGGCCGGCCTGCAGCGCGTCGCGGGTCGTGCGCCACGCCAGGCTCGGCAACCGGGCAGCCGCCGCGGCAGGATCGCGGGCGAGCTCGACGTCGTCGGCGACCGCCCGGACCCACGGCCCTGACGAGCGCAGGACGCCACGCGCGGGCACGATCTCGTGCGCCCAGCCCGTCTCGACGAGCTGCTGCGCCTCGGCCGTGCGGGCGTGCCCGGCCAGCACCAGGGCGGCGCCGGACAGGGCCGAGCGCAGCACCAGGACGTCGCGGGCGTGCGGGTAGGGCGCCCGTTGCTCGGCGTGCAGGTCGTCGCCGTCGTCCCAGATCGCGAGCAGGCCCACGTCGGCGACCGGGGCGTAGGCCGCGGCGCGGGTGCCCACCGCGACCCGCACGACTCCCCGGCGCAGTGCGAGCCAGCGACGATAGCGCTCGGCAGGTCCGAGGTCGGCCGACAGCGCGACGTGCCGCCCGGCGCCGAGCACTGCGGTCAGTGCAGCGTCGACATGGGCGAGGTCGCGTCCATCAGGGACGACGAGCACGACGCCGCGCCCGGCGTCGTAAGCGATCCGCGCCGTCTCGGCCAACCGGGCGGCCCAGTCGTCACCGGGCAGCATTGACCACACCGCGCGGGCTGCCTTGCCGTCGGCCAGCGCGGCCAGGAACGCCGGCCCGGCACGGTAGTGCGACACATCGGCCGCCACCTCAGGGAGTTCAGCCAGCGCAACCGGCTGGGCGGCCTCGGCCCGCGCGTGTCGCGACGGCACGCCCAACCGGACGACGTCGACGAAGTTCCCGGCCCACCGATCGGCAACGGCCCGGAACAGCGCAGCGGTCTCGGACGTCAGGACGGGTTCGGCGCCCACCGCCCGCTCGACGAAGGCCAACGTGCCCGCGTGCCCGCTGGCCGATGTCCGCTCGAGCACGTAGGCGTCGACGAGCCGACCGGCGAAGCGCACCCGAACCCGCGAACCGGGGGTCACCTCGGCGTCCAGGGTGGCGGGCACCAGGTAGTCGAAGAGCCGATCGAGGTGCGGCAGCGGGACGTCGACGTAGAGCCGCGCGATCGGGTCGGAGTCGGCCGGCATCCGAACTGCCTTCGGTGCTGCAGGTCGGCCGGCCGTCATGCGACATGCCTATCAGCGCCCGCCGACGGTTTCGGCGCGGGTCAGCCCCAATACCGGTCAGCCCCGGGCGAGCTTGCCCAGCTGGTCGGCGCGGTCGGTCTTCTCCCAGGTGAAGTCGGCGTCCTCGCGGCCGAAGTGGCCGTAGGCGGCGGTCTTGGCGTAGATCGGCCGCTTGAGGTCGAGGTCACGGATGATCGCGGCCGGGCGCAGGTCGAACACCTGGGTGATCGCATCGGCGATCTTGTCGACGTCAACCGTCTCCGTGCCGAACGTCTCGACGAACAGACCCACCGGCTCGGCCTTGCCGATTGCATAGGCGACCTGGACCTCGCACCGCTTGGCCAATCCGGCGGCCACGACGTTCTTGGCCACCCAACGCATGGCGTAGGCGGCCGAGCGGTCGACCTTCGACGGGTCCTTGCCGGAGAACGCGCCGCCACCGTGGCGGGCCATGCCGCCGTAGGTGTCGACGATGATCTTTCGCCCGGTGAGCCCGGCGTCACCCATAGGGCCGCCGATGACGAAGCGCCCGGTCGGGTTCACCAGCAGGCGGTAGTCCGAGGTGTCGATGGACAACCCCTCGAGCACCGGCCGGACCACGTGCTCCTCGATGTCGGGCTTGAGCAGCGTGTCGAGGTCGATGTCCTCGGCGTGCTGGCTGGACACGACGACGGTGTCGAGGCGCACGGCCTTGTCGTCGACGTACTCGATGGTCACCTGGGTCTTGCCGTCGGGACGCAGGTAGGGCACGGTGCCGTTCTTGCGGACCTCAGTGAGCTTCTCGGCCAGCCGGTGCGCCAGCCAGATCGGCAGCGGCATCAACTCGGGCGTCTCGTCGCTGGCGTAGCCGAACATCAGGCCCTGGTCGCCCGCGCCCTGCGAGGCGATCTCGTCCTCAGAGGACTCGACGCGCTTCTCGTAGGCGGTGTCGACGCCCTGGGCGATGTCGGCGGACTGCGCGCCGATCGAGATGCTGACGCCGCACGACTCGCCGTCGAAGCCCTTGCGCGAGCTGTCGTAGCCGATCTCGATGATGCGGTCGCGGACGAGCTTGGGGATGTCGGCCCACGCGGACGTCGTGACCTCACCCGCGACGTGCACCTGACCGGTCATGATCAGCGTCTCGACGGCGACCCGGCTCTGCGGGTCGTCGGCCAGCAGCGCGTCCAGGATGGAGTCGCTGATCTGGTCAGCGATCTTGTCCGGGTGGCCCTCGGTGACGGACTCGGACGTGAAGAGGCGGCGGCTCACACAGATCTCCGGAAAGTTGCGGGTTGACGGTCGGCCAAAGTCTAGCGAGCGAGCAGGGAAGACGGCCTGGCGGCACTGGTCGGGCGGCGTTTCTGCGGGCCGTCACCCGTGCAGCCGGGTGGCCACCGCGTCCCACAGGGCGGCGGCGAGCGCGGCTTTGGGTCCGTGGTCGACCACCGTCTCGGCACCGTCACTGCCCAGGATGACGGCGGCGTTGTCGAGCTGCCCGAACGCCCGGCCCGGACCGACTTGGTTGACGACGAGCAGGTCGCAGCCCTTGCGGGCCAGCTTGGCCCGGCCGAGCTCGAGCACGGTGTGCTGCTCGTCGCCGGTCTCGGCCGCGAAGCCGACGAGCACAGTACCCAACCGCCGTGCGGCGACGAGCCCGGCCAGGACGTCCGGGTTCTCCTCCAGCGGTAACGGCTCGGGGGGTTCACCAGATTTCTTGATCTTGTGCGCGGCCTGCGCGACGGGCCGGAAGTCGGCGACCGCCGCAGCCATCACTACGACGTCGGCGTCCTGCGCGGCCTTGTCGATCGCGTCGCGCAGTTCGAGCGCGGTCCCGACCCGCACGACCTCCACGCCTGCCGGGTCGGGCAGCTCGACGTTCGCCGAGACGACGGTGACCTGCGCGCCGCGCGCCGCAGCGACGGCCGCAACGGCGTACCCCTGCCGGCCGGAAGAGTTGTTGCCGAGGAAACGCACCGGGTCCAGCGGTTCGCGGGTGCCGCCGGCGCTGACCAGCACGTGGAGTCCGGCCAGGTCGTACGGCAGGGCGTCGCCGCGGTGCAGCAGCAGCTCGGCGAGCTGGGCGATCTGGACGGGCTCCGGCAGCCGGCCCTTGCCGGTGTCGGTCCCGGTGAGGCGGCCGCTTGCCGGCTCCATCACCACCGAGCCGCGACGGCGCAGCGTGGCGACGTTGTCGACGGTGGCCGGGTGCTCCCACATCTCGGTGTGCATGGCCGGGACGAACAGCACCGGACATCGCGCCGTCAGCAGCGTGTTGGTAAGCAGGTCGTCAGCGAGTCCGTGCGCGGCGCGGGCCAGCAGGTCGGCGGTGGCCGGCGCCACCACGACGAGGTCGGCCTGCCGGCCGAGCTGGACGTGCGGCACGCGGTCGGCCTCGGACCAGACCTCGGACGAGACGGGGTGATGCGAGAGCGCGGCCCAGGTGGCAGCGCCGACGAACTGCAGCGCCGATGCCGTGGGGACGACGTTGACATCGTGCCCCGCCTCGGCGAGCTTGCGCAGCAGGTCAGCGGCTTTGTAGGCGGCGATCCCGCCGCCTACGCCCAGCACGACACTGCTCATAAGGCAGACCCTAGGCGGTGGGTGTGGCCTCGGAGGGCTTGAACTCGATCAGGTCGGAGTTGATCTCGCGCAGCGAGATCGACAGCGGCTTCTCCTGCGGAGCGGTCTCGACCAGCGGGCCGACGTACTCGAGCAGGCCCTCGCCGAGCTGGCTGTAGTAGGCGTTGATCTGGCGCGCCCGCTTGGCCGCGATGATCACCAGCGCGTACTTCGACTGCGTGCGCTCGAGCAGCTCGTCGATGGGCGGGTTGGTGATGCCTTCTGCGGTGGAGACGGATTCGGACACGACTCAACTCTCTTTTCGAAAACGTGGCTGCGGCGGACGTGCCACCACGAGGTCCAGCTTACCCATCGCGGGTCTGAAAAGCCGATTCCGCCGGGCCCGCCGGCCATAATGAGCGGGTGACGGATCTGATCGCGGGCCGCTTCGCGCTGTGCGATCCCATCGGACGAGGCGGCAGCGGAACCGTTTGGCGGGCCTACGACCGCAAGCTGAACCGCCTGTGCGCGGCCAAGGTGCTGCGCCAACGCGACGCCGGGGACCTGCTGCGCTTCGTGCGCGAGCAGTCCGTCCGCGTGGCCGGGCCGCACGTGCTGTCGCCGTACTCCTGGGCCGCCGAGGACGAGCACGTCATCATCGCCAGCGAGCTGGCCGAGGGCGGCTCGCTGGCCGCACTCGTGCACCGAACCGGCCCGCTGGCCCCGATGACAGTGGCCGTCCTCCTCGACCAGCTGCTCGAAGGCCTGGGGCACGTGCACGCCGCCGGCATGGTGCATCGCGACGTGAAGCCGGCCAACCTGCTGCTGAGGGCGACCCGGACAGGACCCGCGTACGCGATGCTGGCCGACTTCGGCCTGACCATCCACCACAGCGACGCCCGGTTGACCGAGGTCGGGCTCATGGTGGGCACGCCGGGATACCTCGCCCCCGAGCTGCTGCGCGGCGGCGTCGTGCCCACGCCACAGCACGACCTGTACGCGGCCGGTCAGGTGGCGGGTGTCCTGCTGACCGGTCACGAACCGGACGGTTTCGCGCCGGCGCCCGAGGGCATCGGCCCGCTGTTCGACGTACTGCGCGCGTTGACGGCTTTCGGCCCGGAGCGGCGGCCGGCGTCGGCCGAGCAGGCCCGCGCCGCGCTGCGTCCCGCCCTGGGCGACGTGCGCCCGCAAACCCCGTCCGGGCTGCTGATCGACGTCTGGTCCACGTTGCCGCCGCTGCCCGCCGACGCAGCCCATGAGCTCGCTGACACCTCACCAGACCTCGCCGGACAGCCGACCGGCGCCGTGCGCGGCGATGTGCGATCGACCCCATTGTTGAGCGCGGTCGCCTCGGTGCCCACCTCGACGTCGGTGTCGCCACCCCCCGGCTGGCTCAGCACCCCGCCGCTGTCGCCCGGCGTCCCCACCCGCCGGGCAACCGCGCCGCGGCCGCACCGACGCAAGCTCGTCCCAGCACTGGCCGCCGTCATCGTCGCCACCGCGGTGGCGGTTCCCGTAACGCTCGCGCTGACGGAGGGTTCAGGCGGCCGCACCGAACCCACCGCGCCGCCCACCGGCACGCTCGGTGGAACCCCGGCCGTCGTCGTGCACGAGATCGGGACCACCTGCGACTGGCAGCAGCAGGGCGACCGGGCCAGGACGGGCGGCGGGCGCACCGTCGTCTGTGCCGCGGGCAAGGACCGCTACGTCTGGGTCGGCCGCTGACGGCGCCGCAGCACCAACAGCCAGACCACGACCCCGACGATGACGACCGCGCCGACCACTGACGCGATCACCACCGGCGTGTGGTCGACGCCGGTCTGCGGATCAGCAGTCCCGTCGACGACAAAGCTCGGGCCGGTCGTCGGCGTCCCCACGGCCTGCACGTCCAGCTCGTACGGGACTTCGCTCGTCCGCCCGGTGCTGTCGGGGTAGGCGGTCGAGACGATCAGGTAGTAGTCCCCGTCCATCGCGTACGGCAGCACGTCGGCGTCGTCCGAGCGGCGGTTCGCCCAGGACGTCGGCACCAGTGTCGAGCCGTACAGCGCCCCCGTGCTGGCACCGAGATCGCTGCCGGCGTTCTCGGCGTCATCAGGCTGGTCGACCGCTTGACGCACCGGGTTGGCGAGCAACACCGTTCCCCGCGTGCCCTGGTAGTCCGGGATCTGTGGCAGCTGGTCGACAGTGAGCGTCCACGCCAGGCGCTGCCCCCACTGCAGGTGCACGCGGTAGTAGCGCCGCTCCCCTGTCGTGAAGCTGTCGCGGTACCGACCGTCGGGCAGGGTCGGCGCGTCACCGAAGCCCGTTCCGCCGATGACGGTGCGCAAAGGGCCACTGCCCGACGCCCGGACGTTCTTTGCTGATGTCCCCGACTCCGGCGCTGCGGTAGGCGCCGAGAAGGCCGGCTCGGAGCGGTAGGCGATCTCCATCTCGAGCGCGGTGCCGCTCGCCGCCGAACCGGACCGGGTGACGTGCAGGGCGTAGAAGGCGTCGGTAGGACACTTGTTCCAGCCCGGCCCACCGACCACCCCAGGTGCCAGGACGGCGGTCGCGCTGTCGAGACCGTCGCCGGTGGTGTCGCCGGTGCCGGACGTCGTCGTCTCACAGCCGGACACGCTGCGATCGACGGGCGCGAGCGAGAGCGCAACGCGCAGCGCAGAGTCGCTCGCCGCTGGGCGGCCGCGCGGCGCCTCGGTGACCGACAGGTACGGCGTTTCGCCCTTGCGCAGCCGGACGCGGTAGTACTTCGCCGTCCCGTCCTCGTACGACGCGCCGGCCGACGCGAACGTGTCGTGGTAGAGCCCCGGTGCGAGTTCCGGCCCGACGACCGGGTTGGCGCCGCCCGTCGTGCGGACGCCGGACGCGGTGTAGTAGCGCAGGGCGGGCGCCGCACCGGCGCCGGCAGGCACCGACCAGACGCCCAATACCGCGACGCCGATCACGATCACGCCGCGCCGGAGCAGGCCGGGAGGCGGCGGGCGACGCATGTTGGCTAGATTGCCTCAACATTGCCCGGTACCGGTAATCACAGACCGGTGGTCACCGGGCGGGCGCGCATCCCTGCTGTGCCGACCAGTGACGACGCGAACGTGACCGAGGAGGTCGTGCATGACGGCTCAGCGCATCGGCGTGGTGACGGAGGCTGGCGACGAGACGCGGGTGGCCGCCACACCGCGCACCGTCGAGGCCCTGCTCAAGCTGGGCTACGAGGTGCTCGTCGAGGCCGGAGCCGGTATCCGCTCGGACTTCGCCGACGACGCCTACGCCGAGGCCGGCGCAAGCATCGGCGACACTGTCAACACTTGGCACAGCGACGTCGTGCTGAAGGTCAACGCGCCGACCAGCGAGGAGATCGCCCGGCTGCAGGACGGGTCGACGCTGATTGCCCTGCTGAGCCCGGCGTTCAAGCCCGACCTCGTGGAGGAGCTGGCCGGTCGCAACATCACGGCGATGGCCATGGACGCCGTACCGCGCATCTCCCGCGCGCAGTCGTTGGACGTGCTGTCCTCGATGGCCAACATCGCGGGTTACCGCGCGGTCATCGAGGCCGCGCACGTCTTCGGGCGGTTCTTCACCGGTCAGGTCACGGCGGCCGGCAAGGTGCCGCCGGCGAAGGTGCTCGTGGCCGGTGCGGGCGTGGCTGGGCTGGCCGCGATCGGGGCGGCGTCGAGCCTGGGCGCGATCGTGCGGGCCACCGACCCGCGGCCCGAGGTCGCCGAGCAGGTGCGCTCGCTGGGCGGGGAGTTCCTGTCCGTCGACGTCGTGCAAGAGGCCTCGACCGACGGGTACGCGAAGGCGACGTCCGAGGACTACGACCGCCGGGCCGCCGAGATCTACAGCGAGCAGGCCGCGGACGTCGACATCATCGTCACCACCGCGCTGATCCCCGGCCGTCCCGCCCCGAAGCTGTTGACAGCCCAGGACGTCGCGGCCATGAAGCCGGGTTCGGTGATCGTCGACATGGCCGCCGCGCAGGGCGGCAACGTGGCCGGTTCGAAACCGGGCGAGGTCGTGGTCACCGACAACAAGGTGACGATCATCGGCTACACCGACCTCGCCGGCCGCCTGGCTGCACAGGCCTCCCAGCTCTACGGCACGAACCTGGTGAACCTGATGAAGCTGCTGACGCCCGAGAAGGATGGCCGCGTCGTCTTCGATTGGGATGACGTCGTCCAGCGCAACATGACCGTCGTCCGCAACGGCGAGAAGCTCTGGCCCCCACCACCGGTGCAGGTGTCGGCCGCGCCCGCTAGTTCAACATCAGCAGCGAAGCCCACGGCTGAACCCCCGCCACCGAAGAAGCAGCTCACCGACGCGCAGAAGACGACCCGGCGGTTCACCCTCGTCGGCATCGGCGTGCTCGTGCTGTTCCTGGTCAACGAGTTCGCCCCGCAGCCTGTGCCCGAGCACTTCACGGTGCTGATGCTCGCCGTGGTCATCGGTTACTACGTCATCGGCAAGGTGCACCACGCACTGCACACGCCGCTGATGTCGATCACCAACGCGATCTCCGGGATCATCGTCGTCGGCGCCATGCTGCAGATCGGCGAGAGCGACGACACGGTCGTGCGGGTGATGGCCTTCCTGGCCATCCTGCTTGCCTCCATCAACGTCTTCGGTGGCTTCGCCGTGACCCGCCGCATGCTCGGGATGTTCTCCAAGTGAGCGAGCGTGCGAGCGAGCCAAGGAGCACAGTGACGTCTCCGGCGGCGACGAGGAACGAGGAGTCGCAGTGAACGCACACTCGATCGCCGAGGCCGCGTACATCGTCGCGGCCCTGCTGTTCATCCTCGCCCTGGCCGGGCTGTCCAAGCACGAGACGGCCAAGCAGGGCATCGTCTACGGCATTGCGGGCATGGTCATCGCGCTCGCCGCCACCATCGGCGTGGCCACCGAGCACGCTGCGACGATTGCGATCGTCCTGCTCGTCGTCGCGGTGGTCATCGGTGCCGCCATCGGGCTGTGGCGCGCCCGCATCGTCGCAATGACGGGCATGCCCGAGCTGATCGCGTTGCTGCACAGCTTCGTCGGTCTCGCCGCGGTGCTCGTGGGCTGGAGCGGTTACTACTCCGTCGAGCACGACTCCGGCCAAACAGAGTTTGCCGGTTCGCTGCTGCGCATCCACCACGCCGAGGTGTTCATCGGCATCTTCATCGGCGCGGTCACCTTCACCGGTTCGATCGTGGCCAACCTGAAGCTGTCCGCGCGGATCAAGTCCTCGCCGCTGATGCTGCCCGGCAAGAACTACCTCAACATCGGCGCGCTCGTCGCGTTCGTGGTGCTCACGGTCTTGTTCGTGCGCTCACCGAACCTGCCGCTGCTCATCGCGGTGACCGTCGTGGCGCTGGCACTGGGCTGGCACCTGGTGGCCTCGATCGGCGGCGGCGACATGCCGGTCGTCGTGTCGATGCTCAACAGCTACTCCGGCTGGGCCGCGGCCGCGTCGGGCTTCCTGCTGAACAACAATCTGCTCATCGTCACCGGTGCGCTCGTCGGCTCGTCGGGTGCCTACCTGTCCTACATCATGTGCACCGCGATGAACCGCTCGTTCATCTCGGTGATCGCCGGCGGGTTCGGCATCGAGGCCGGCCCGGCGGACGACACGGATTACGGCGAGCACCGCGAGATCACCGCCGAGGACACCGCTGAGCTGTTGAAGGACGCCTCGACGGTGATCATCACGCCCGGCTACGGCATGGCCGTGGCCCAGGCGCAGTACCCGGTCGCCGACCTCACCCGCAAGCTGCGCGAGCGTGGCGTCGACGTCCGCTTCGGTATCCACCCCGTCGCCGGTCGGCTACCCGGGCACATGAACGTGTTGCTGGCCGAGGCCAAGGTGCCCTACGACATCGTGCTCGAGATGGACGAGATCAACGACGACTTCGGCGACACCTCGGTGGTGCTGGTCATCGGCGCCAACGACACGGTTAACCCGGCCGCCGCCGACGACCCCAGCTCCCCCATCGCCGGCATGCCGGTGCTGCACGTGTGGGAGGCGTCGAATGTCGTCGTGTTCAAGCGTTCGATGGCCGCGGGCTATGCCGGCGTGCAGAACCCGTTGTTCTTCCGCGACAACAGCCAGATGCTCTTCGGCGACGCCAAGGCCCGCGTCGAGGACATCATCCGGGCGCTGTAGAACGCCGTGACAAAGGTCAGTCGCGCACGCTGATCCCGACGGGCTCGGTGATGCCGATGTTGACCGGTGACGTGTCGCCGATCGGCATCGGCCGACCCAGCAAGAAGCCCTGTGCGGCGTCGCAACCGAGCGAGCGCAGCACGTCGAACTGGCGCTCGGTCTCGATGCCCTCGCCGACCACGACCGCGCCGAGGTCGTGCGCCAGCGTGATGATGCCGCGCACCAGGGTGGTGGACATCGTCGGATCGTCGAGCGGTTCGACGAAGCTGCGATCGAGCTTGACGATGTCCGGCCGGATCGCGCCGAGCCGGCTCAGGGTCGACTGGCCGACGCCGAAGTCGTCGATGGCGATGCGCACGCCGAGGTCACGCAGCGAGGCGAGCGCGCTGTGCATGACGGTGAGGTCGAGGACGTCACGCTCGGTGATCTCGACGATGAGCCTGGACGGGGCAACCTCGAGCTCGGCCAGCAACGTCCCGAGCCGTTCGGCGATGCTCGCCTCGACGAAGCGACCGAGGCCGAGGTTGATCGAGGTCAACACCGGGGTGGCCATCAGGTGCTCGTAGCGCAACATCTGACTCAAGGCTTTGCGGGCGACGAGCAGGTCCAGGTCGGCAAGCAGTCCCTCCCGTTCGGCCATCTTCACGAACTGGTCGGGCGGAACGGCCACACCGTCGAAGGACCACCGCGCGAGCGCCTCGACCGCGTACGGCTCGCACTCCATGGACAAGATGGGCTGCAGCGCTGTACCGACGCGGCCGGCGCTGAGATCGCCGGCGAAGGCGATGCGCTTGTCGAGCACGTTCGACTCGACGCCGCCCAGCGTGGCGTTGTAGTCGACCGCGGCGCCCTTACCGGTCCGCTTGGCCGTGTACATCGCGATGTCCGCCTGCTTGAGCAGCTGCGGCACGTCGATGTTGCCGTCGGTGGCCGAGACGGTGCTGCGCCCGATGCTGGCCCGCAGGGGCACCATCCGGTTCTGGATCATGACCGGGCGGGCGAGGGCCTGCAACATCCGATCGGCCATCAGGGCGACGTCGCCGTCGTCCTCGAACAGCACCGCGAACTCGTCACCGCCCAGCCGGGCCAGCGTGTCACCCTCGCGGACGATGGCGTTCAACCGCTCGGCGACAGTGGTCAGGACGGTGTCGCCGGCGTCGTGGCCCAACGAGTCGTTGACCGATTTGAAATCGTCCAGGTCGCAGAAGACGAGCGACACCGGCCGCATGTCGCGCCGGTGCAGTTCCAGGGCGTGCGCGACCCGGTCGTAGAACAGCGCCCGGTTGGCCAGGCCGGTCAGCGGGTCGTGGAAGGCCCGGAAGTGCAGTTCGTGCTGCCTGGCCAGCAGGTCCGCGGAGAGCCGGCGGTTGTCGAGCACCGCGAGCAGTTGGCGGGCGAGCAGCGCCGAGATGGCAACGACGGACACGACCAGCGTGACGTAGTCGATCCCGGACCGCACCAGCCCCACGGCGGTCGCGGTGATGCCGACCACGACGAAGGCGTAGGGCAGGCAGACCAGGACGATCGACTCGGTCCGTTCCCGCTGGTCGGCCGGCACGTGTTCGTAGAACACCGCACCCAGACCCATGAGCAGGAAGGAGACGAACCAGCCGATGTCGGCGAACGAACCGGTGCTGTTCCCGCTGCCCATCGCCGAGGTGTAGGAGAAGTAGCTGTCGGCCAGGGCGATCGCGACCAGGCCGCTGATGAAGAACACGTCGCCCCGGCGTAGCTGCGAGTGGACGACGATCAGGGCAGCAGCGGTGATCAACACCAGGTCGCCGACGGGATAGGCGAGGCCGACGAGCAGAACGAACAGGTTGTCGGCTCCACCGTGGTAGACGCTGCCCAGCGTCGTCTCCCAGCTGATGATGAACAACGCAGAGGCCACCATCGCGCCGTCGAGCACGACCCGGAAACGGCCGGTACCGGCATAGGCCGACGAGGGACGCACGAGCAATCCGCCCAGTGCCAGGGCGGGGAACAACAGGTAACCGCAGTCGGCCAAGGACGGGAACGGGGTCGCGCGACCGGCGACCACTTCGTAGTAGGTCCAGACGACCTCGCCGATCCCCCAAGCAGCGATCCCACCGGCTATCAGCGCCCAGGACAGGCGTTCGGCACCGGAGAGCCGTCGGGCCTGCCACGCGCAGAAACAAGCGCCCAGCGCCGGCGACACGATCTGGCCGCCGTCGTCTATCGCCCTGGCGACGAACGGGCCGCCGACCCTGAGGCGCAGCAGCGCGGTGAAGACGGCCGCCACGCCGAAGAGGACGGCCAGCGCGACCGCCGGGCGGCCGCGCCTGGCCGCGTCGATGAGCGCGGTGGGTTCGGACAGCCGTTCCATGCCCGGTCCATCGGCACGTGCACCCGAATATTGAGCGGCGGGGCCGACAGGCTGCCCCTCAGCCGAGTAGTTCGGCTACCTGCCGGGCGGCGTCGTCGACACGTTCGTTGACGACGACGTGGTCGAACTCGCTCGCGGCGGCCAGCTCGATCTCGGCGCGGGCCAGGCGGGCGCGTTGCGCCTCTGCCGACTCGGTGCCGCGGCCGGAGAGCCGGTGGACGAGCTCCTCGGGCGAGGGTGGGGCCAGGAAGACAAAGCGGGCGTCGGGCATCGAGCGGCGTACCTGACGGGCGCCCTCGAGCTCGATCTCGAGCAACGTCGGCACGTCGGCGGCGAGGTGCTTGAGCACCGGCGACCGCGGCGTCCCGTAGTGATTGCCGGCGAACTCGGCATGTTCGAGCAGGGCGTCCTCGACGATCATCTGCTCGAACTCCGCGCGGCTGACGAAGCGGTACTCGCGGCCGTCGCGCTCCCCCGGGCGCGGATGGCGCGTCGTGGCCGACACCGACACCCAGACGTGCGGCGCCAGCTCCCGCAACGCGCGCACCAGCGTGCCCTTACCGACCCCAGACGGCCCGGACAGGACGGTCAGGCGGGCGGGCATCCCGCGAAACTACCGGCCGGGCCCGGTCGTACTGTCGACGGTATGGAGTTCAGACGCCTCGGTAGCAGTGGCCTGGTCGTGTCCGCAGTGGGGCTCGGCACGAACAACCTCGGCATGAAGCTCGACATGGACCAGAGCCGCGAGGTGATCGACGCAGCGTTCGACGAGGGCATCACCCTGTTCGACACCGCCGATTCCTACGGCGCCTCGGAGGAGCGGCTCGGCGAGCTGCTCCAGGGCCGCCGCGACGACGTCGTGCTGGCCACGAAGTTCGGCAGCGACGCCGCGCCGCGGGGCAACGGCAACGGCGCCGATTGGGGCGTTCGCGGGTCGCGGCGCTACGTGATCAAGGCGGTCGAGGCCTCGTTGCGCCGGTTGCGCACGGACTGGATCGATCTGTATCAGATGCACCGGCCCGACCCGGCCACCCCGATCGAGGAGACCCTGTCAGCGCTCGATGACCTCGTGCACGCGGGCAAGGTCCGCTACCTGGGCAGCTCCAACTTCACCGGCTTCCAGATCGCCGAGGCCGAGTGGCAGGCGCGCACCCGGGGTATCGAGCGCTTCGTCAGCGCACAGAACGAGTACAGCTGGCTCGAGCGCGGTATCGAGGCAGATGTCGTGCCCGCACTCGAGCACTACGGCGTCGGGCTCCTACCCTTCTTCCCGCTCGCCAGCGGGCTGCTCACCGGCAAGTACCGGCGCGGTGAGCCTGCGCCCGAGGGCAGCCGGATCAAGGCCTGGGGACGCGAGGAGTCCCTGACCGACGCGACCTTCGACGTCCTCGAGGCGCTCGAGAGCTTCGCGAAGGCACGCGGCGTCGAGATCCTGGACGTCGCGATGGGCGGCCTGGCCGCGCAACCCATGGTCGCCAGCGTCATCGCCGGCGCGACCTCGCGCGAGCAGGTGGCTCGCAACGCCGCCGCCGGCGCCTGGCAACCCACGCTCGAGGACCTCGCCGAGCTGGACCAGCTCACGTCCTGACCCGCCACCTCCGCAGTGATCAACAGCGTCGGAACGTCGGTTCCCGACGTTTCGACGCTGTTGATGAGCTAGAGACGGGTAGTGCTCAGAGGGCCTCGACGGGCGGGAGGCCGAACATCGACGGCGCGTTGCGCACGTGCTCGCGGATGTCGGTGCGCTCGCCCTCGGCGTTGTCGATCCAGCTGTAGAGCGGCTCGTCGATCTCGGGGTTCACGAAGTACATGATCGACTGCCGGTCGTCGAGGCCGTGGTTGCGTACCTGGTGGTACAGCGGCGGGATCTGCCCGCCGGACAGCGCGGTGAGCACCGATCCGGGCATGATCAGCACCTCGTCCTTGCCGGGCAGCATGGGCTGCACGGTGTCGTCGTCGGTGTAGATCTCCAGGCCAGGGGCGGTGGCGTGCAGGACGGTGACCATGTGGCCGTCCTCGTGCCGGTCCTGCAGCAGGTCGCGCTCGGCCGGGGCCGGCAGGCAGTAGTTGATCTGCAGGTAGGCGGCCTTCTCGAAGGCCGGCGCCTTGTCGGCACCGAAGTGCTGGGCCACCTCGTTCAGGACGCTCTGCACGAGCGGCGCCAGCGAGTCGCGCCAGTCCAGGAAGGAGCCGGTGAGCTCGTCGATGTCGCCGGAGTTCGGGATGAGGTCGAGGCGGCTGGACCACAGCGTGAAGCACTCGTTCATGTCCGGGCGCTCCGGCACCCGCGAGTACTCGATGCCGAAGGGCCGATAGCCGTAGTTGTGGTCGGCGCTGCCGTGAGCCAGCTTGTCCTCGAGCGGCCGCTGGAAGAACTGCACCGCCGTCGAGATGGCGGTCTGCAGGTTGCCGGCGTCGAGATCGCTCAGCTTCACGACGGCATAGCCCTGATGGAGGATGTCGCGTGCGGCCTTGGTCACCGCGTCGAGCGCAAGGGTGTTCGTCACTGTGTGGCTCCCTGTGGGGATCGTTGGAAATGATGCTTGGCGAGAGTGCCGTCGGGCCACAGCCCGGTCGGACTGTACGCGAGACCGCGCGCCCCAGCTGCGCGCTGTGGGTCTTTCGTCAGGGTTTCGTGCCCGCCGTCTCACTGCGCCGCACCGTGCGTTCGATGCCGTCGAGCACCACCGGCCAGAGTCGACGGGCCAGATCGTGGCCCATGCCCTCGAGGATCAGCAGCTCGCCCTGCGGCAACGCGGCTGCGGTGGCCCGCCCACCCGACGGCAGGATGATCCGGTCGCGATCGCCATGGATCACCATCGACGGGCGGTCGTAACCGCGCAGGCCGGCAGTGCGGTCGCGTTCGGCCAGGATGGCGGCCAGCTGCCGAACGTTGCCGCTGCCGTCGCCTTCCTCGCGGATCGCCGCGCGGCCCATGATCGAGACGAGGGAACGGACGAGGCCTCGGTGCCGGATCGCGGTGGCCTGGGCGATCATCGAACCGAGCGAAACGCCCACCACATGCGCGCCGGCCGGGGCGACGTGCCGGATCAGCCCGGCCGTGTCGTCGGCCATGTCCTCCAGCCGGTAGGTCACTGGTGCGCGGCGGGTCAGCAGCTGCACCGGCGACGGGCCCGGCCCGCTGAACGACGTCGACCGGCCGACGTCACGGTTGTCGAAGCGCACCACCCGCAAGCCACGACGGACGAGGTCGTCACAGAACTCGTCGCGCCACCAAAAACAGGTCCAGGCCCAGACCCATGACCAGCACGACGGTCGGCGCGTCGCCCGGGCCGCGGACGTCGAAGCAGAGCGTCACGTCTCCGGTCGTCACGAATTGTTCCTGCATCCATGCATGATGGCCGGGTGGCCGAGATCGTGCAGCTGCTGGCCTCCCCCGTGCACCGGTACGCGGGCCGGCCGGGGCCGCTCGGGGACGTCGCCGACGAGACCACCGACCGACTCGAGATCCGGGCCGGTCTTGGCGTGGTCGGCGATCGCTACTTCAACCGCCCGGCCCACCGCGACGCGTCGGTGACGGTCCTCGCCGCCGAGTCGCTGGCGGCGTGGCCGGGCGCCGGGCTGCCCGAGACCCGGCGCAACGTCCTGCTACGCGGAGTGGACGTCGACGCGGCGGCCGGTCGGGTGCTCTCACTCGACAGCGGCGACGGGCCGGTGCTGCTGCTCGTGCGAAGACCGGCCCGCCCGTGCGCGTGGCTGGATCTGACGGTCGAACCCGGTGCCTGGAAAGGCCTGCGCGGGCGCGCAGGCATGCGTTGTGAGCCACTGACCGACGGCCTGCTGCGGGTCGGCCCGGTGGCCGTCGAGTGGCTGGACGCCCTGACGGTCAGGCCCGCAGGAAGCTGAACTGCTCGAGCTGCTGCTCGACGGCGTTGCGCAGCGCCTCGATGTCCGGCCCTTGCCGTAACACCTCGCGCGAGACGCTGGGCACGACGTGCCGCAGCGCGTCGCCGAACAGCCGGTGCACGTCCTCGACCGTGCCACCCTGCGCGCCGATCCCCGGGGACAGGATCGGTCCGTTGAGCGCATCGAACGTGGCGTCGGTCGAGCCGATCGTTGCGCCGACGACCGCGCCGAGCGAGCCGAGTGGCGCGGCGCCATTGTTGCGGGCGGCCAGGTCGTCGAGCACCACCTGGGCCACCGTGCGGCCGTCCTCTACGCGAGCGGTCTGGAACGGGCGCGCCTCGGGGTTGGACGTCAGCGCAAGGACGAACGCGCCCGCATCGTGCCGGGCGCACAGCTCGAACGCCGGCTCGAGCGCCCCGACTCCGAGGTAGGGGTTCAGGGTGATCGCGTCGGCGGACAGCGCTGACGCCGGGTCGAGGTAGGCGTCGGCGTACGCGGCCATCGTCGAACCGATGTCACCCCGCTTGACGTCCAGCACGACCAGCGCACCCGCCTCCCGCGATGCTGCGATCGTCCCCTCGAGCACGGCGATGCCTTCGGCGCCGTGCCGCTCGAAGAAGGCCGACTGCGGTTTGATCACCGGGGCAAGATCGGCGAAGGCCGCGACACAGATGGCAGCGAACGTCGCAAGCCCCTGGCCGTCGACGGGTAACTCCCACTGCTCCAGCAGTCCCGGATGCGGGTCGATCCCGAGGCACAGCGAACCGCGGGCATCGAGCGCGGCGTCTAGTCGGGCTCCGAAACTCACGCGAGCTCCTCCGCTGGACGGCGCCGGGCGGCGCGCTGACGGTCGTCGAGATGGGCCGCCTGGGAATGGGCATAGCCGACGGCGTCGCTGAGCCGCGCGAATCCGCGGGCAGCGAGGGCCTCGGTCAATTCGGCGAGCACCCGCAGCGGCGCGCGCGGATCACCGAACGTCGCGGTGCCGACGGCCACCGCGTCGGCCCCGGCCAACACGAACTGCAGGGCGTCCAAGCCGCTGGCAATACCTCCGGAGCCGATGATCGGCAGGTGCGGCACGGCGCGACGCACCTGCCAGACGCAGCGCACCGCGATGGGTCGCACCGCCGGGCCGGAGAGCCCGCCGATGCCGTCGGCGAGCACCGGTGCCAGCGTGTCGGTGTCGATCACCATGCCGCTGACGGTGTTGATGAGCGAGAAGCCATCGGCACCCGAGTCGGCGCACACCCGGGCTAGGTGGCCCAGGTCGGTCACGTCGGCCGTGAGCTTGGCGAACACCGGCTGGGCCGGGTCGGCTGCCCGGCGCACGGCCCCGATCACCCGCGCCGAAGCGATAGCGTCCGCGGCGAACATCTGGCCGCGACTGCCGTGGTTCGGGCACGAGATGTTGGCTTCTATCGCGGCCACGGCGGGGTGCCCGGCGAGCTTGCGCGCGACCTCGGCGAACTCATCGCTGTGCGTGCCGGCGATCGAGACGATGACGCGCAGGCCGCGTTCGGCCAGCAAGGCGAGGTCGGCGGCAACGAACGCGTCGATGCCCGGCCCGATGAGGCCGTGGGCGCTGAGCAGGCCGCTGGGTGTACCGGCGGAGCGCGGCGCCGGCCGACCAGCCCAGGGCGCAGCCATGACCGACGGTGTGACGAGCGCGCCGAGCGCGGCCAGGTCGACGAACTGCGCCAGCTCCCGGCCCGCGCCTGCCGTGCCCGCCGCCGCGAGCACCGGGTTGGGCAGCCGCAGCCGACCCAACCGAGCGGTGAGGTCGACGCTCATGCGAATTCGCCCCACCGGACGCGGCCGGCCTCGAGCACCGGGCCCTCGACGCAGGCGCGGACGAGACGAAATCCGCCGTCACCGACGCGCGCAGGCAACAGACAGGACAGGCACACACCGATGCCGCAGGCCATCGGCGCCTCGACCGCCACCTGTGCACGGATCGCGTGCTCCTGCGCGAGCTCACCGACGCGACGCAGCACAGCCGCCGGCCCGGACGCGTAGACGACCTCGGCGCCGAGCCGCACGATCGCGTCGGACACCGCGTCGGTCGTCGGGCCGGTGCGCCCGGCCGAGCCGTCGGTCGTCAGCACCGTCACCCGCTCGGCGATCCGCTTCGCCGGCTGCTCGCCGTACAACTCTGAGGCCGTATCGGCCCCCAGCACCACCTCGACCGGCGAGCCTTGGGCGACAAGCGTCTGCGCCAGCCAGCTCAGCGGGCCGCCGCCGTAGCCGTGGGCGACCAGAACGGCCGGTGACGGTCCGGACGGCAACGGGAACGGCGTCCCGAGGGGGCCGACGAGGTCCAGCCGGTCTCCAGCAGTGCGCCCGGCAAGCCAGCGGGACCCGGCCCGGCGCGGAGCGATGACGACCGTGACGGTGCCGGCATGTGCACCGCCGGTCGTGGCGGCGGCGATGAACAGTGCCCGGCGCAGCACCTCGGCCGAGCTCTCGTCGCCCACCCGCGCCGCCACGAACTGGCCCGGCCTGGCGTGTTCGGCGATCTCAGGGGCGATGAGGGTGAGGCTGACGAGGTCGCCGGCGCGGTGCGCGCCGAACACCTCAGCCGTCTCGATAACGGGACCGTGCCCGCCGTCGGTCACTCGGCCTCGGCATCGACGCGCGCGCGCCAGGCCGCGAGGTCGGCGTGGTACTCCTGCAGCGAGCGGACGCCGAGCTCGCCGCGGGTGAGTTCCTCGATGCCCTGTACGGCGGCGGCGAAGGCCTGCGTGGTGGTCAGACACGGGATGCTGGCGGTCACCGCGGCGGTGCGGATCTCGTAACCGTCCAGGCGCGGTGCGCCCGAACCCCAGGGCGTGTTCAGCACGAGATCGACCTCGCCGGCCTGGATGCGTTCGACGATGTTGCCGGGCCCGTCGCTGAACTTGCCGACGACCTCGACGGGCACCCCGTTGCGGCGCAGCACCTGGCCGGTGCCCGCGGTGGCGAGCACGCGGAACCCGAGGTCGGCCAGCCGCTTCACCGGGAAGATCGCGGCCCGCTTGTCGCGGTTGGCGATGCTGACGAACACGGTCCCCTTGATCGGCAACGACCCGTACGCCGCGGCCTGCGACTTCGCGAACGCGGTGCCGAAGGTGGCATCGAGGCCCATGACCTCACCCGTCGACTTCATCTCCGGACCGAGGATCGAGTCGACCTGGTCGCCGGCCGGCGTGCGGAAGCGGTGGAACGGCAGCACCGCTTCCTTGACCGCGATCGGCGCGTCGGCCGGCAGGTTGCCGCCGTCGCCGTGGCGCGGCAGCAGGCCCTCCTCGCGAAGCGAGGCGATCGACGCGCCGAGCGCGATGCGGGCCGCGGCCTTGGCCAACGGCACCGCCGTCGCTTTCGACACGAACGGCACCGTCCGCGAAGCCCGCGGGTTCGCCTCCAGGACGTACAGCACGTCGCCGGCCATCGCGTACTGGACGTTGAGCAAGCCCCGCACGCCGACGCCCTGCGCGATGGCCAGGGTGGACGCGCGCACGTTGGCGATGTCGGTGTCGCCCAGCGTGATCGGCGGCAGTGCACACGCCGAGTCGCCGGAGTGGATTCCGGCCTCCTCGATGTGCTCCATGACGCCGCCGAGGTAGAGGTCGGTGCCGTCGTAGAGGGCGTCCACATCGATCTCGACAGCGTCATCGAGGAACCGGTCGACAAGGACCGGGTGGTCGTCGGTTATTTCCGTCGCCCGACTGATGTAGTCCGACAGGTGGGCCTCGTCGTAGACGATCTCCATGCCGCGACCGCCGAGGACGTAGGACGGGCGCACGAGCACCGGGTAGCCGATCTCGTCGGCCACCGCCTTGGCCTCGTTGAACGACGTCGCCACCCCGTTGCGCGGCGCGGGCAGGCCGGCCTCGGTGAGCACCCGGCCGAACGCACCGCGGTGCTCGGCGAGGTCGATGGCCTCCGGCTGCGTACCCAGCACCGGCACGCCGACGTCCTTGAGCTTCTGGGCAAGCCCCAGCGGGGTCTGCCCGCCGAGCGTGCAGATGACGCCGGCAACGGTGCCGGAGGCCTGCTCCGCAGCCACCACCTCGAGCACGTCCTCGAACGTCAGCGGCTCGAAGTAGAGACGGTCGGCCGTGTCGTAGTCGGTGGACACCGTCTCGGGGTTGCAGTTGACCATGACGGTCTCGTAGCCCGCGTCGCGCAGCGCCATGACCGCGTGCACGCACGAGTAGTCGAACTCGATGCCCTGACCGATGCGGTTCGGACCGGAGCCGAGGATCAACACCTTCTCGCGGTCGCGTTGCGGCGCGACCTCGGTCTCGTCGTCGTAGGACGAGTAGTGGTACGGGGTGCTGGCCGCGAACTCCGCCGCGCAGGAGTCGACGGTCTTGAACACCGGCCGGATGCCCAGGCGGTGCCGCAACGTGCGCACGCCGTCCTCGCCGGCAAGCTCGGGACGCAGCGCGGCGATCTGCCGGTCCGACAGTCCGTGCCGCTTTCCCTTGCGCAGCAGTGCCTCAGTGAGCGTCGGCGCGTCGCGCACCTCGGCGCCGACCTCGACGATCAGCGCAAACTGGTCGACGAACCACGGGTCGATGCCGGTGGCCTCGGCGACCTGTTCGACGGTGGCGCCGGCCTGCAGCGCCGCACCGACGGTGTAGAGCCGGCCGTCGGTGGGCACGGCCGCAATGCGCAGTAGGTCCTCGACCGTCGTGGCCGGCGCCGGCGCGGTGAAGAAACCGGCCGTCTTGGTCTCCATCGAGCGCAGCGCCTTGCCGAGCGCCTCGGTGAAGTTGCGCCCGATGGCCATCGCCTCGCCGACGGATTTCATGTGCGTCGTCAGCACGGGGTCGGCGCCCGGGAACTTCTCGAACGCGAAGCGCGGGATCTTGACCACGACGTAGTCCAGCGTCGGCTCGAAGGCCGCGCAGGTGTGCCTCGGGGGGGACTCGGGGGCTGTCTCCCCGAGGGTCGTGAAGGCCGCGCAGGTGTGCCTCGGGGGGGACTCGGGGGGTGTCCCCCCGAGGGTTGTGATGTCGTTGGGGATCTCGTCGAGCGTGTAGCCGACGGCCAGCTTGGCCGCGATCTTCGCGATCGGGAAGCCGGTGGCCTTACTTGCCAGGGCGGACGAGCGAGACACCCGAGGGTTCATCTCGATGACGATCATGCGCCCGTCGGCCGGGTCTATTGCGAACTGGATGTTGCAGCCGCCGGTGTCGACGCCGACCTCGCGCAGCACCGCGATGCCCATGTCGCGCATCTGCTGGTACTCGCGGTCGGTGAGCGTCATCGTCGGCGCGACGGTGATCGAGTCGCCGGTGTGCACGCCCATCGGGTCGAGGTTCTCGATCGAGCAGACGACTACGACGTTGTCGTGCTTGTCGCGCATCAGCTCGAGCTCGTACTCCTTCCAGCCCAGCACGGACTGCTCGACGAGCACCTCGTGCACAGGGCTGGCCGCCAGACCGCGCGCGACCATCTGGCGCACCTCGTCGGCGTTGGTGGCCAGGCCCGAGCCGAGCCCGCCCATGGTGAAAGACGGTCGGACGACGATCTTGTTGCCGACCGTCTCGGCGAACGCGACCGCCTCGTCCAGGGTGTGGCAGACGCGCGAGTCGGGGACGTCGCCGCCGACCGCGCGCACGATCTCCTTGAACCGTTGACGGTCCTCGCCTCGCTGGATGGCCTCGACATCGGCACCGATGAGTTCGACACCGTACTTCTCGAGCAGCCCGGCAGCGTGCAGGTCCATGGCCAGGTTGAGCGCGGTCTGCCCGCCGAGCGTCGGCAGCAGCGCATCGGGACGCTCGCGGGCGATGACCCGCTCGACGTACTCCGGCGTCAACGGCTCGACGTAGGTGGCGTCGGCGAACTCGGGGTCGGTCATGATCGTCGCCGGGTTCGAGTTGATCAGGCTGACGCGGTAGCCCTCGCTGCGCAGCACCCGGCAGGCCTGCGTCCCGGAGTAGTCGAACTCGCAGGCCTGGCCGATGATGATCGGCCCCGAGCCGATGACCAGGATGTGCTCGATGTCCGTGCGCTTCGGCACTACTTCTCTCCCTCGAGCAGCTCGATGAATCGGTCGAAGAGATAAGCCGCGTCGTGCGGGCCGGCCGCAGCTTCCGGGTGGTACTGGACGCTGAACGCGCGCACGTCGCGGGCGGTGAGGCCCTCGACGACGTCGTCGTTCAGGCAGACGTGCGACACCTCGACGTCCCCGAAGTCTGTAGCCGTGACCCGGTCGAGCGGGGCATCGACCGCAAAGCCGTGGTTGTGCGCGGTGATCTCGACCTTGCCCGTGCGGCGGTCCTGCACCGGCTGGTTGATGCCGCGGTGGCCGTAACCGAGCTTGTAGGTCCCGAACCCGAAGGCTCGGCCGAGGATCTGGTTGCCGAAGCAGATGCCGAAGACTGGCACCTCGCGGCGCAGCAGCTCGCGCACGGTGGCCACCGCCTCGTCGGCAGCGGCCGGGTCGCCGGGGCCGTTGGCCAGGAAGACCGCGTCGGCGCCGGTGGCCACGACGTCCTCGGCGGAGGACGTCGAGGGCAGGACGTGCGTAGTGATCCCGCGCTGCGCCATTCGGTGCGGCGTCATCGACTTGATGCCGAAATCCAGCGCGGCCACGGTGAAGCGCTCCTCGGCGAGCGCGTCGATCCGGTACGCCTCCGGCGTGCTGACCTGCGCGGACAGATCCGCGCCGGTCATCGCCGGGGAGTCCAACACCTTGTGCAGCAGGGCTTGTGGGTCGATGGTGGCCGTCGAGACCCCGCATCGCATGGCGCCGCGCTCGCGCAGGTGGCGGGTCAGCGCGCGGGTGTCGATGCCGCTGATGCCGACCACGCCCTGCGCGGCGAGATCGTCGTCGAGCGTGCGACGCGAGCGCCAGTTCGACGGCCGGCGGGCAGGGTCGCGCACCACGTAGCCGGCGACCCAGATGCGCCGCGACTCGACGTCCTCGTCGTTCACGCCGGTGTTGCCGATGTGCGGCGCGGTCTGCACCACCACCTGACGGTGGTACGACGGGTCGGTCAGAGTCTCCTGGTAGCCGGTCATACCGGTGTTGAAGACGGCCTCGCCGAACGTCTCACCCTCGGCGCCGTACGACTCGCCCCGGAAGGCGCGCCCGTCCTCGAGTACCAGTAGCGCGTCAGTCACGCAGAAGCTCCTTCGACGATGCGCCCGCCGGACACCGTGACCCGGCCGCGGAAGACGGTAGCCACGACGGACGCGGGCAGCGTCCGTCCGGCGAATGGGGTGTTGCGACCGCGCGAGGCGAAGGCGGCCGGGTCTACCGTCCACTCCCCCGACGGGTCGACGAGGGTCAGGTTGGCCGGCGCGCCGACCGCGAGCGTCGCGCCGCTGGTCGAGGTATGGCCGTCGACGCGCCCGATCGCCGCGGGGCGCACCGACATCCGGTCGGCGACGCCGGCCCAATCGAGCAATCCGGTGCCGACCATCGCCTCGGCCACGACCCCGAGCGCGGTCTGCAGCCCGAGCATGCCGAACGCCGCGTCGCCGAACGCGTGGTCCTTGTCGTGCGCAGCGTGCGGGGCGTGGTCGGTGGCTACGGCGTCGATGGTGCCGTCGGCCAACCCGGCCCGTAGCGCGGTGACGTCAGCGGCCGGACGCAGCGGCGGATTCACCTTGTAGATCGGGTCGTAGCCCTCGAGCAGGTCACACTCGAGCAGCAGGTGGTGCGGCGTCACCTCGGCCGTCACTGCGATCCCCCGCGCCTTGGCCCAGCGGATGACCTCGACGGTGCCGCCCGTGGAGACGTGGCAGACGTGCAGCCGCGAGCCGGTGTGCTCGGCGAGCATGACGTCGCGGGCCACGATCGAGTCCTCTGCCACGGCCGGCCAGCCGGCGAGCCCGAGCCGGCCGGAGACCTCGCCCTCGTGCGCGCACGCGGCGGAATCGGCGAGCCTCGGGTCCTGGGCGTGCTGCGCGATCACCCCGCCGAACGGCTTGACGTACTCGAGCGCGCGACGCATCAATCGTGAGTCGTGCACGCACCGGCCGTCGTCGCTGAACACCCGCACGGCCGCCGACGAGCGGGCCATGCTGCCCAGCTCGGCGAGCGTCTCGCCGGCCAGGCCCTTCGACACGGCGCCGACCGGGCGGACGTCGACGAGGCCGACCTCGCGACCGCGCTGCCACACCCGTTCGACGATCTCGGCGCGGTCGGCCACCGGGTCGGTGTTGGCCATGGCGTGCACGGCCGTGAACCCGCCCAGGGCGGCGGCGGCGGAGCCGGTGGCGATGGTCTCGGCGTCCTCGCGGCCCGGTTCGCGCAGGTGGGTGTGCAGGTCGACGAAGCCGGGCAGCAGCACCAGCCCGGACCCGTCGACCACCTCGTCGCCGTTCAGGTTCGAGCCCACGGCTGCTATCACGCCGTGCTCGACCAGCACGTCGGTGACACGGTCGCCCAGCAGCGCCGCCCTGCGGATCAGCACGCTCACATCGCCACCTCCTCAGCAGAACCGGCGAGCAACCGGAACAGCACGGCCATCCGCACCGACACCCCGGCCTGCACCTGTTCGAGCACCAGCGAGCGTGAGCTGTCGGCGGCGGCAGAGGAGATCTCCAGACCGCGGTTCATCGGCCCCGGATGCAGGATCGGGACGTCGTCGCCGAGCAGGTCCAGCCGCGCGGGCGAGAGCCCGTAGGTGGCCGCGTACTCGTGCTCGCTGGGGAAATAGCCGCCGCTCATCCGCTCGCGCTGGACGCGCAACATCATGACCGCGTCGACGTCGCCACCGGCTTTACCGGACAACACCGCGTCGAGGTCCCAGCTGGTGTCGCACGGCCAGCTGCTCACGCCCGACGGCATCAGCGTCGGCGGCGCGACGAGCGTCACCCGTGCACCCAGGGTGCGCAGCAGCAGCACATTCGAGCGGGCCACCCGGCTGTGCGTGATGTCGCCGACCACCGCGACGTGCCGACCGGCCAACTCGCCGAGGCGGCTACGCAGTGTGTAGGCGTCCAGCAGCGCCTGGGTGGGGTGCTCGTGGGTGCCGTCGCCGGCATTGACGACCGGACAATCCACCCACTGCGCGACGCGAGCCACCGCGCCGGAGGCGTTGTGCCGTACAACCAGCGCATCCACGCCCATGGCTGCGACGGTCAACACCGTGTCCCGCAGGCTCTCGCCCTTGCTGACACTCGAGCCCTTGGCGCTGACGTTGATCACGTCGGCGGACAGCCACTTACCGGCGATCTCGAACGACGAGCGCGTCCGGGTGGAGTCCTCGAAGAACAGATTGACGATCGTGCGCCCGCGCAGTGGCGGTAGCTTCTTGACCACGCGGGTCTGCACGGCATGCATGCGCTGTGCGGTGTCGAGGATGGCCAGCACCTCGTCGCGGTCCAGGTCGCCGGCCGAGAGCAGGTTCCTCACTGGTCCCCTACCAGGACTGCGTCCTCCACGAGCACCGCGTCGACGTCGTCGACCTCGGTCATCAGCACCCGCACCTTCTGCTCCGGTGCGGTCGGCAGATTCTTGCCGACGTAGTCGGCGCGGATCGGCAGCTCGCGGTGGCCGCGGTCGATGAGGGTGGCCAGCTGGACGGTGCGCGGCCGGCCGAGCTCGGTCAGGGCATCGAGGGCGGCACGGCACGAGCGCCCGGAGCACAGCACGTCGTCAACGAGGATCACGGTGCGCCCGTCGATGCCGCCGTCGGGCTCGACGGTTTCGGCGAGCGGGCGCACACCGCGCAGGCGCAGGTCATCGCGGTAGAGAGTGATGTCCAGCGAGCCCACCGGCAGCTGCACACCGGCAAAGGTGGCGATGCGGTCGGCCAGACGGTGGGCCAGCGGCACGCCGCGCGTCGGGATACCGAGCAGTACGACCTCGAAACCGCCACGGGCGGTGTTCTCGATGATCTGGTGCGCCATCCGGTCGGTGATGCGTGCGACGTCGGCGGCGGTCAGGACGGTGCCGGGGAGCTGCGAAGACGACGGCTCGGCCATCGAGCGGGCATGAGCGTCCGAAGACACTGGCGCCTCCTTGTCCGCCTCACTGGACGGTCCGTTAAAGGAGTGAAACGCTGCCACCCTAACAGTGCCCGCCAGCCGTTCGCGCCCGGCGCCACGGTTGCTGCTGTGCTGGTCTTGTTCGCTTTTTGACACGTCTGAACCGCAAAGTTACGGTCAGTTGTGCTCTCAATGGTGATCAGTCTCGGTGTTTGGGCATAGTGCAGCATGACGCGACCACTGCCGGCTCGTGCTATTGCCGGCCTACGCGGGGACGGGATGACCACCAGAGTGTCCGAAGACGAGGTTGTGGCCGCCGACGGCTACGCCAAAGCCTTGGGCGCTCGACTGCGTGCGGTGCGTGCCCAGCAGCACCTGTCCCTGCAGGGCGTCGAACGTAAGTCCGACGGCCGATGGAAGGCCGTCGTCGTGGGCTCCTACGAGCGCGGCGACCGCGCCGTGTCCGTGCAGCGCCTGGCAGAGTTGGCCGACTTCTACGGCGTGCCCGTGAGCGAGCTGCTCCCGCCCGACGACAGCCCGTTCTCCTCGGGGTCTACGGCCCCACCGCTGTCCCGCATCGTGCTCAACCTGGACAACGTCGCCACGCTCACCGACGGGCACGCCGACATCCTGCGGCGTTTCGTGTCCTCGATCCAACGTCAGCGCGGCAACCTCGGCGCCCGCAGCCTGCCCGTCCGGCACGAGGACCTCAGCACGCTCGCCCTCATGTACGACACCTCGATCGAGGCGCTCACCGAACGGCTCGTGCGCTGGCAGGTCCTGGCACCCGAGTCCGTCATCATCGACAGCGAGTAGACCGACCACGAGCAGACTCGGACGTCAGGCCTGCGGATCCAGCGCGGGCCGGTCGCGCTGCACCCGACCGAGGATGCCGTTGACGAATCGGGGCGACTCGTCCGTGGACAGCGACTTCGCCAGCTCGACGGCCTCGTCGATGGCCACCGCATCAGGCACCTCGTCGCGCACCAGCAGTTCATAGACGCCGAGGCGCAGCACCGCACGGTCGACGTCAGGCATCCGCTCGAGCGTCCAGCCCTCGGCGTAGTCGGACAGGATCCGGTCGATGTGCACCCGGTTGGCCTGCACGCCCTCGACCAGCTCGATCGTGTAGTCGTTCACGGGCGGGTCGGCGAGGGCCACCCGGTCGGACAACGTACGTAGCGCGTCGACCCCGCGGACGTCGGACTCGTAGAGAACGTCCAGGGCACGCTTGCGCGCCTTGCTGCGGGCAGCCATGCGTCGTCAGCTGTTGACGCGGCCGAGGTAGCGCCCGTCGCGGGTGTCGACCTTGACCTTCTCGCCGGTCGACACGAACAGCGGCACCTGGATCTCGGCGCCGGTCTCGACGGTGGCCGGCTTGGTGCCACCCGTGCTTCGGTCGCCCTGCAGACCAGGGTCGGTGTGGCTGATAACGAGCTCGACGCTGGTAGGCAGCTCGAGGTACAGCGGCGTGCCCTCGTGGACCGCGATCGCCACCTCGGCGTTGTCGAGCAGGTAGTTGGCGGCGTCGCCCACCGTCGTCGCGGGCACGGGCACCTGGTCGTAGGTGTCGGCGTCCATGAAGATGAAGTCCGTCCCCTCCTTGTAGAGGAAGGTCATGGACCGCTTGTCGACGGTGGCCGTCTCGACCTTGGTGCCGGCGTTGAAGGTGCGGTCGACAACCTTGCCCGAGAGCACGTTCTTCAGCGTCGTGCGCACGAACGCGCCGCCCTTGCCGGGCTTGACGTGCTGGAACTCGGTGACGGTCCAGAGCTGGCCGTCGATGTTGAGCACCAGCCCGTTCTTCAGGTCATTCGTAGTAGCCACGAGGGTCGAGTCTAATGCGGCGCTGGTGGGGCACCGGCCTACCCTGTCCTGCATGACCGACGACCGTGTCCTGCTCGACATCCGTCCCACCGACGACGGCGCCAACGTCGCCTACGTGACGCTCAACCGCGCGGCGAAGTACAACGGGCTGGACCCGGCCATGCTGCGCGCGCTTATCGAGGTGCCGAAGCGGATCGCCGCCGACCGCAGCATCCGCGCAGTCATCCTGCGCGGCGACGGGCCGGCGTTCTGCTCCGGACTGGATTTCGCAGCGGTCGGCAAGGCCGGCCCGGCATTCCAGCTGCGCGGATTCGTCAAGCTGCCCGGCCAGTCCACCAACTTCTTCCAGCAGGTCTGCTGGGCCTGGCGCGAGCTGCCGGTGCCGGTGATTGCGGTGGTGCACGGCCCGTGCTTCGGTGGCGGACTGCAGCTCGCCCTGGCGGCCGACTTCCGCTTCGCCACCCCCGATGCGCAGATCTCGATCATGGAGGCCAAGTGGGGTCTCATCCCGGACATGACCGGCTCGGTGACGCTGCGCGAACTGCTGCCCATCGACGTTGCGAAGCGGCTGACCATGACCGCCGAGGTCCTGGACGGCCACCAGGCCCACGAGTACGGCCTGGTCACCGGTGTCTCGGACGAGCCGCTGAAGGACGCTGAGGCCCTGGTCGGCGAGCTGCTCACCCGCTCCCCCGACGCCCTGGCCTACACGAAGCGGCTCTTCCACACCACGTGGACGCGCTCGCCGCGCTGGGCGTTCTGGACCGAGAGTGTGCTCCAAGCTCGGCTAATGACCAGCGCCAACCACAAGATCGCGCGCAGGGCTGGGCTCGCCAAGGAGCTGCCGCGCTGGGTCGCTCGCAAGGTGCGTTAGCAACGCTCGCCGCTGCGCCTCAAGCGCCTCAAGCGGCTCGCTTGCGCTCGCCGACGTGCAGACGGATCACGCCACGGACGGCGACCGTCCCGTCCCTGCGCGTGGCCTGCACCTGCACGGCCACCTCGCCCGGTGCTTCCCAATCGGCTGGGTCGGTGTCGGCGGTGGCGAGCATCGTCGAGTCCGACATCGCGACGTACTCGAGCTCCATACCCTTTGGTATCCAACGCAGGTGCGGCGGAATGGTGGCCTCGGCCAGCGCCCCCATCGCCATCTCCATCCCGTTGGCCAGCGCGATCACATGCACGGTGCCGATGTGGTTCTGCACGCCCCACCATTTGCGGACCCGAACCTCGGCGTGGTTCGGCCGCAGCTCGACGAGCGTCGGCGCGATCGTCAGGAAGTACGGCGCCTTGAGGGCGAACGCGAGCGAGAACGCGCCCCGCCCGACGACCGGCACCCGGTTCGCGCGCTGATAGAGATCGAGCACCTTCATGGCTCGCAGGTTACCCGTGAGTAACCACCGCCGGCAGGTGCGGTAGGTGGAGCCGCTCGCGTGCTGCCATTGCAGATGATGGCAGTGACTCAGCGTCAGAAGTGATGACGCTCAGTGGTTGGTGCCTGCAGTGCCATCGTGGGCGATGGCAGAACGCGAGCAGCCCGGCTGCGGAGGTCTAGCGAGCGACGTCCTCGCCCGCGAGAGACGACGAAAGCCAGGACAGGGCAAGCACGTAACCCTCGACGCCCAGGCCGACGATGACACCGGTGGCGTGTGACGACACGTAGCTCGTGTGGCGAAACGTCTCGCGGCGGTGGACGTTGCTGATGTGCACCTCGATCAACGGTGCGGTGAGCATGGCGCACGCATCGCCGAGAGCGACCGACGTGTGGGTCAGCGCGCCGGCGTTCATGACCACCGGCGTGGCATCGTCGGCCGCCCCGTGCAGCCAGCCGAGCAGGTCGCCCTCGAACTCGCTCTGGCGGACCTCGACGTCCAGGCCCAGCTCGGCGCCGGCCCGCACGCACAACGCCGCGAGCTCAGCATGCGTGGTGCTGCCGTAGATCTCCGGCTCGCGGGTGCCGAGGCGACCCAGATTCGGACCGTTGATCACCAGGACGCGATTCACGAAGCCACCTCCGAGTAGGCATCCGCCAGGATGTCCGGGTCGGGGTTGTCGGCGGTGCCCGGGCGGGCCAGTCCGTCGAGCACCACGAAGCGCAGCCGGTTGCCGCGCGACTTCTTGTCGATGCGCATGGTCTCGAGCAGGTGCGGGAACGCGTCGGCCCGGTAGGACGTCGGCAGGCCGACCGCGTCGAGCACGGCACGGTGCCGTTCGGCGGTCGCGGCGTCGAGGCGGTCGAGCCGACGGCCCAGCGCCGCGGCGAAGATCAGTCCGACCGACACCGCATCACCGTGCCGCCAGCGGTAGTTCTCGGCCCGCTCGATGGCGTGCCCGAGGGTGTGGCCGTAGTTGAGGATCTCGCGCAGACCCTGCTCGGTGAGGTCCTCGCCGACGACGTGCGCCTTCACCCGCACCGAGCGCTCGACGAGCTCGCGCTCGACCGGGTTTCCTGCCTGCGACGCGGCCGTCGGATCCGCCTCGATGAGGTCGAGGATGGCCGGGTCGGCGATGAACCCGCACTTGACGACCTCGGCCAACCCGGCGATGTAGTCCTCGCGGGGCAAGGTCTCGAGGGCGACGAGGTCGCACAGCACGCCGGCCGGTGGGTGAAAGGCGCCGACCAGGTTCTTGCCCGCCGCCGTATTGACGCCGGTCTTGCCGCCGACCGCCGCATCGACCATGCCGGCCAGCGTGGTGGCCACGTGCACGACCCGCACGCCGCGCAGCCAGGCTGCACCAACCCAGCCGGCGAGGTCGGTGGTGGCTCCCCCGCCGAGGCCGACGATTGCGTCGGAGCGGGTGAAGCCGAGCCGGCCCAGGGTGTCCCAGCACGTCCCCGCGACGGCGAGCGTCTTGGCGTCCTCGCCGTCGGGCACCTCCAGGACGTGGACGACAAAGCCCGCCTTGTCCAGGCGGGCGCGCCACGTGTCGGCCCGCTCGGGCATTGTCGGGGGGTGGACGATTGCCACCTGCGACGCGCCGGCCAGCAGCGGCGCAAGCTCGTCCTGCAGGTGGCGGCCGACCAGCACCGGGTAGGGCTGCGCACCGTCGACGTCGATGCGGGTGACGTTCATGTGCGCACCCGCCGTTCGTGCAGCCGAGCCGCCACCGTGGCGGCCACCTGACCGGGCGTTCGGCGGTCGGTGTCGACGACGAATGTCGCGACCTCCTCGTACAGCGGCGCGCGCTCGGCCGCGAGCTCGGCCAGCCGAGCGTTCGGGTCCGCCGCGAGCAGCGGGCGGGTGCGGGCGTCGCCGACGCGCGAGCCGAGCGTCGCCAGTTGCGCGCGCAGCACGACGACGGGCACGTCGCAGCTCACGAGCGCCGCACGGGTGCTGGTGCAGATCAGCGCGCCGCCGCCGAGGGCCAGCACGCCGTCGAAATCGACGAGTGCGGCGGCGATCGCGGCGGCCTCGGCCGCACGGAACGAATTCTCGCCGTCCTCAGCAAAGATCTCGGTGACCGCGCGCCCGGCTGCGGCCTCGACAAGGTCGTCGGAGTCGGCGAACGGCAGCGCGAGGATCTTGGCCAACCGGCGGCCGCTGGTGCTCTTGCCCGCGCCCGGCAGCCCGACCAGCACCACCCGCGGACTCATGGGGAACTGGCCAGGCCGCGTTCGACGAGGCGCTTGAGGTAGGCGTCGGCGTTGCGCCGGGTCTCGGCCACCGAGTCACCGCCGAACTTCTCGAGCGCGACCTCGGCCAGCACCAGGGCCACCATCGCCTCGGCCACCACGCCCGCGGCCGGGACGGCGCAGACGTCGGAGCGCTGGTTGATCGCGACCGCAGCTTCGCCGGTCTCGGTGTCGACCGTGCGCAGCGCCCGCGGCACGGTCGAGATCGGCTTCATGGCGGCGCGGACGCGCAGGACCTCACCGGTGGTCATGCCGCCCTCGGTGCCTCCGGAGCGCCCGGAGACGCGGCGGATCGCGCCGTCGCTGTTGACGATCTCGTCGTGCGCCAGCGAGCCCCGGGTGCGCGCCAGCTCGAAACCGTCGCCGACCTCGACGCCCTTGATGGCCTGGATGCCCATGAGCGCTGCGGCCAGGCGGGCATCGAGCCGGCGGTCACCGTGCGTGAAGCTGCCCAGGCCGGGCGGCAGGCCGTAGGCGAGCACCTCGACCACTCCGCCGAGGGTGTCGCCGTCCTTGCGGGTGCGGTCGATCTCCTCGACCATCGCCGCGCTGGTGGCTTCGTCGAAGCAGCGGACGTCGGAACCGTCGACGGCGTCGGCGTCGGCGGGCGTCGGCACCACGCCGTCCGGCGCGGTGACCGAGCCGATGCCGACGACGTGTGACACGACATCGACCCCGAGCGCTTGGTGCAGGAAGGCCCGCGCGATCGTGCCGAGCGCGACCCGTGCGGCGGTCTCCCGGGCACTGGCCCGTTCGAGGATCGGCCGGGCGTCGTCGAGGTCGTACTTCTGCATGCCGGCGAGGTCGGCGTGTCCGGGACGTGGCCGGGTGAGCGGCGCGTTGCGGGCCAGCGCGGCCAGCACGTCGGCATCGACCGAGTCGGCCGACATCACCTGCTCCCATTTGGGCCACTCGGTGTTTCCGACGCGCACGGCCACCGGGCCGCCCATCGTGACGCCGTGTCGGACGCCGCCGGTGAGCTCGACCTCGTCCAGCTCGAACTTCATCCGCGCGCCGCGGCCGTAACCGAGCCGCCGGCGCGCGAGTTCGCGGGTCAGGTCGGCCGTGGCCACCTCGACGCCTGCGGGCAGACCGTCGAGGACGGCCACCAGCGCAGGGCCGTGCGACTCACCAGCCGTGATCCATCGAAGCACGGGTGCAGTGTCTCAGAACAGTGCTACTCGCCGAGCAGCCAACCGTCCGGAGCGGCCAGTTCGCGCGCGGCCTGCGGCCCCCACGAGTTGACGGGGTAGGGCTGCGGCTTGGGCGGGTTGTCGAGCAGCGGGCCCGCGGCCTCCCACACGGCGGCCAGACCGTCCGGTCGGGTGAACAGGCCGCGATCGCCGACGAGGACGTCGTGGATGAGCCGCACGTAGGGCGGCAGCGGGTCGGCGCCCTGAAGGGTCTCGAGCTTCAACCCGATCTCGGCCGGCTCGAGCTCGAGTGCTGGTCCCGGCTTCTTGGCCACCAGGCGAAGCGAGATGCCGCCGTTGCCGGACAGGTCGAAGGACAGCACATTGCCGTCCTTCGGGAAGTCCTCGAGCGGGCCGTCGTCGGGGTCGCGGAGGATCAGGCTGACCCGCTGGTGGCTCTGATTCAGCCGCTTGCCGGTGCGCAGCAGGAACGGCACGTCGCGCCAGCGGTCGTTGTCGACCCAGAGCCGGGCGGCCACGTACGTGTCAGTGGTCGACGTCGAATCGATGCCCTTCGTGTCGGTGTAACCGTCGAACTGCCCGAGGACCACCTCTTTAGGGTCGATCGGACGAAAGCAGCTGATCACCTTCTCGCGGGCGGCCTGCAGGTGGTCGGAGCCGAGGCTCTTCGGCGGCTCCATGGCGATCTCGGCCGCGACCTGGAACAGGTGGGTCACGAGCATGTCGAGCACCGCACCGGTCGCGTCATAGAACTCGGCACGGTCGGCGATGCCGAGCTGCTCAGGGACGTCGATCTGCACGGCGCGGACCGTCTTGTTGCTCCAGACGGCGTCGAATAGGCCGTTGGCGAACCGCAGCACGTGCAGGTTCTGCGTGGCCTCCTTGCCCAGGAAGTGGTCGATACGGAAGACCTGGTCCTCGGCAAGAATCTTGTGCACCTGCTCGTCCAGCTCGCGGAAGTTCTCGGGTGACGTGCCGAACGGCTTCTCATAGACAACCCGGCTGTTCTTGGCGAGATCGTGCTCGCCCAGGCCCTCGGTCGCTCCGGCGAAGGCGACCGGCGGAACGGCGAGGTAGTGCACCAGCTGCGCGTCGGCACCGACCTCCTTGCGGGCCTCGGCGAGGACGTCGAGCAGGCTACCCGGGTCGGCCTTCTCGAACCCGCCGCCGGCGAAGCGCAGCCGCTGCTCGAACGTCTTCCAGGTGCTGTCGTTGAGCTTCTCGCCGGCGTCCGTGAGGACGTCGTGGACGTGGTTCTGGAAGTCGTAGTGCGAGACGTCGCCGCGACCGTTGCCGACCAGCATCCACTTGTCGGGCAGCAGGCCCTCCTTGGCCAGCGTGTAGAACGCCGGCAGCACCATGCGTTTGGCAAGGTCGCCGGTGGCACCGAAGAGGACGAAGACAGTGGGTCCGGGACGGACGGCACTGCTCACGCGCGAACACCGTGAGCGCTGAGCGAATGGACGTGGCCTCTGGCGGCCGGAGCGAAGCGGAGGACGGTCATGTGGGATGACGATACGGAGGTCATCCTGCGAATGCGGGAACGAGGTCGAACGCGAGGACGAGCAACGCGCCGAAGATCAGCATGGGCCCGAAGGCGATCGCAGTTTTGAGTCCCGCCCGCCGCGTCGCGATCAGGGCGAGCGACACGACGGCGCCGAGCAGGAACCCGGCGAAGATCCCGTAGTAGACGTACCCCCAGCCGAACCAGCCGAGGTAGCCGCCGAGCACCCCGCCGAGCCGGACGTCACCGAGCCCGAACGACCGCGGCGAGGCAAGAGCCAGCAGGAACAACACCGCAAGGACGGCCGCAGCAGCCTCGAGGCCGCGCAGCCAGCGGTGCCAATCGTTCTGCGCCACAGCCGCGACGGTGAGGAGTACGGACTCGCCGGCGACGGCGACGTAGACGAGCCGGTTGGGCAGCCGGTGCACCTCGTAGTCGATGACGACCAGCGGCGCGCACACCAGGGCCAGCGCGACGAAGGCGGGCAGCAGCGCGCCTAACCCTGCGGCAGCGCCGGCCAGCGCTCCGAGCATGGTCCCGACGACGGCCGTGACGACGACGCGGGAGCGCGTCACGGGCAGCCCGGTCCACCACTGCGCGAGCGTGCGGTCGGGGACGCTCGTCGTCAACCTGGCCAGATAGGGCGACGCCGCGGCGCACCCGATGGCCCCGAGCAGAGCCGCCACCGGGACGTGCGCTCCGGTGGCGGCGGCGGACATGGAGCGTGAGCCTACGGTCGCGCCGCGGCCGTTACCGTCGAGGCTGTGTACGACGCCCTCATCCTCGCCGGCGGTTCGGCGCGTCGCCTCGGCGGCGTCGACAAGCCCGCCGTGGACGTCGGCGGACGCACGCTGCTCGAGCACGTCGTCGCTGCGGTCGCCGACGCCGACCGGATAGTGGTCGTCGGCCCGCATCGGCCGTTGCCCTTTGAGGTCGTCTGGTGCGTCGAGGACCCGCTGGGAGGGGGTCCGGTCGCCGCGATCGCTGTCGGGCTGGCGCACACATCCGCGGACGTCGTGCTCGTACTCGCCGCCGACCTGCCGTCGGTGGCACCGGCCGTGCCCGTGCTGCTCCTTGGACTGAGCGCGGAATACGACGCCGCACTGCTCGTCGACGCTGCCGGCCGGTCGAATCATCTGGCCGTCGCGTGGCGGCGAGATGCCCTGACCGCCGCGCTGGCTGCGCTGGGCGAGCCGGCGGACGCCGCGGTGCGGGCCCTGACGTCGTCGGTCGCGGTGGCCCAGGTGCCAGACCCGCAGGGCTGGGGCCGCGACTGCGACACCTGGGCAGACGTTGACGCCGCCCGCCAAGCCCTTGGTGATCAACAGCGCTGAAACGTCGTGCTACGACGTTTCAGCGCTGTTGATCACCAGGGGGCGCGTCGGTCAGCGGGCGAGCAGGTCTTCGCCTGCGTAGACGTTGAGCCGGCCGCGACGCACCATGCCGGCGAGCAGCAGGTCGTGCTCGCGGGCGAGGTCGACGGCGAGGCTCGACGGCGCCGAGACCGCAACGATCCCCGCCGCGCCGGCAGCGACCGCCTTCTGCACGATCTCGAACGACACCCGTCCGCTGACGACCAAGACCCGGTCCCGCGCGGGCAGGGCGCCGGCGAGCAGCGCCTGCCCGATCACTTTGTCGACCGCGTTGTGCCGGCCGACGTCCTCACGCACCGGACCGAGGGTGCCGTCGGCCGCAGCGAGCGACGCCGCGTGCACCGCACCGGTGCGATCGAAAGTCTTCTGCCGTTGTCGCATGGCATCGGGCAGCCCGGCCAGCACACTGTGCGACACCGCGAACCCTGGTGTGTGCGCCGGCCCGTCGACGAGCAGCGACAGGTCCAGGACGTCTGCGCTGCACACGCCGCACGCGGCCGAGGTGACGAACGCGCGCGGTCGGGGCGCGCGGACACCCGGTGCGAGCGTGATGTGGACGCGGTCGGTGTCGTCCTCGCGGCACTGGCGCAGTTGCCCGACGTCATCGGGCCGCCGCACACCTGACTCGACGACCAGCCACCCGGCGGTCAGCTCGAGGTCGTGTCCCGGCGTGCGCATGAGCGTGGCGATTGCCTCCCCGTCCAGGCCCAGAACCAGCGGAGCCTCGACCGCGAGGTCGTCCGGCGTTCGGGCCGGCTCGGCGCCGTCCACCAACCGGACGATTGCGCGGCGGGTGCTGGTGACGGGCATGGATTCAGCGTAATCACGCCAGGAGTGCCCGCCGGCGGACCCGGATGTTGGCGCAGATCGGCAACGTCGGGCATACTTCACACGGATCATATGCGGGCTACGGTCTGTGGAGGGACGTGGCCCGCAGTGGTCTACTCACCGGCGGGCTGCCGGGGTTCCGCTGCGTCGTTTCCCGCAATGACGAGGCACGGCCCCGGCACCCGCCTTCTCGCCCTAGAATGGCCGATATGGGTTTCCTGGACAGGATGAAGGACAAGACCGACGAGCTGCAGAAGAAGGCAGCCCCGAAGCTCGATGAGCTGCGCGTCAAAGCCGGCCCGAAGGTCGAGGAGCTGCAGAAGAAAGCAGCGCCGCTGGCCGAGAAGGCCAAGGACCGCGCTGGCAAGGTCGCCGCCACCGCCAAGGAATCGGCGCAGGGTCTGCGCGAGGGACTACGCGGCGATGACGAGAAGCCGGGCACCGTCACCAAAGCAACGCCTCCGCCGCCCGGGCCCAAGCAGGACTGAACCTGCAGACCCGTCGTCGCGGCGCCGGGTCGCAGCGTCAGAACCGTCGTCGGCTTAGGCTGCGCACTCGACGCCGGCCAACCCCGCTGCAGCGTCTGGTGACGACAGCGAGGCGCCATGGACGAGCCGGGGCATCCACACCCACTACCCAGTTCGACGCCCGTGGGCTGCGGCCCTGATCGACGCTTCGACGCGATCGCTGCGCTGACCAGCCGTCTGATCGACGCGCCCACCGCGCTGGTGTCATTCGTCGACCGGACCCAGCAGGTGTTCCCCGGCGCGATGGGCCTGCCCAGCCCCTGGCAAGAAATCCGGTTCACCCCGCTCACCCACTCGTTCTGCCAGCACGTCGTCACCAGCGGGGCGCCACTGGTGCTCAGCGATGCGCGCACGATTGAACGCTTCGCCAACAATCCCGCCATCGCCGACCTAGGTGTCGTTGCGTACGCGGGCTTCCCGCTCGTTGACATCCGCGGCCGTGCAGTCGGCTCGCTGTGTGTCATTGACCCCCAGCCCCGGGAATGGAGCGAGCGGGAGTGCGCCATGCTCGCCGAGCTCGCCGCCTACTGCTCCAGCGAGCTGGAACCGCGCACCACCGGCCTACGCGACGCCCTGGTTGCCGATCGCGACCGGATGGCCGAGGAGCTGCAGCACGGGGTAGTCAGTGACCTGCTCGCGCTGTCCATCCTGCTGGGTGGGGTGCGCTCGCACGCCACCGTCGACAGCGCCGACATGATCGACGACGCCATCGATGCCGTCGACCAGATCATCGCTAGGCTGAGGGCGGCTGTCGTCCATGCGGCCGAACGCTGACCGCTCACCGACAGGATCTGCCGACTTCCGATGACGACCGTTCCCGCCCGCGCCGGCGCCCTCGCCGCAGCCGTTCTGCTCTGCATCGCCGCCCCAGCCGCCGCTCCGGCCGATGCTGCGGCTGATGCCGCGGCCGGTGCGCGCCACTTCGCAAACTGCACCGCGCTGAACAAGGTGTACAAACACGGGGTCGGCCAGAACGGGGCGCACGATCACGTCAGTGGCCACTCCCGCCCGGTGACGACGTTCACCCGCAGCAATGCGCTGTACGCGGCGAACAAGAAGAGCGACCGCGACCACGACAAGATCGCCTGCGAGAAGCGCTGAGCGCACCCCAGCTTGGCGCGTCAGGCTGCGCTCGTCGCGCCGTGCCTGACGGATGCCTCAAGGGCGGTGTTGATCTCGGCCAGGCGCGCCTGCGCCGCAGCGAGTTCGTCCGTGCGGGTGAAGCGGTGCTCGGCGATCACGCGTTTCGCCTCCGCGCCGACGTCGTGGGCGTCGACCGCGGCCTGCTCCACCTCGAGGATCCGCTCGTCCAGGCGACCCAGCCAGCGCCGCAGCTGAGTGACCACCGACCGGGTGCACGCCGCAGCACTGCTGCGTAGCAACGTGAGCGGCAACGCGATCTCGTCGGCCCGGCGGTGTGACACCGTGACGCGCAGCGACACGACATCGGCGGCCCGCGCCGTCCACCCGCCCTCGGGCAGCAGCTCGACGCCGAGCCCGCGCCACGGCGCACGCACCGGCGCCGGGTCGTCGGACTCGGAGTCGGCAAGCAGCAGCCGCTCGCGCAGCGCCTTGGCCGCAAGGCGAACGTCGGCTTCCGGGTCGCTGAGGTCAGGAACCTCCGCCAGCCGTTCACGCGCGGCACCGAGCAGCAACAGCTGCTGGTGCAGGCGGTACTCCTCCTGTTCGGCATTGGCCAACTGAGCGCGGGCCGCGGTGAGCGACTGCAGGTTGATGGATCGCAGCAATTGCAGGCGGGCGACGTCGGCCGCGGCCTGGGCCTGCTCGAGCAGCAGCGCATTGCCGGTGGCCAGGGCCTTGACCTCGGCGAAGGTCAGCACCGCGTCGCCGAGGTCGTCGATCGAGCGGACGCCGGGATCGGCGCGGTAGAGCTGCTCGACGAAAGTCGCCTTGCGTTGCAGCGCCTGCCACATGAACGCGTCGAACGTGCTCTTGGTGACGTAGCGCCGGACGTCGACGACGGGATTGAGATTGCCGGGCCGGAAGGCGCGGCCCTCGCGCTGCTCGATGTCCGAGGGACGCCACGGTGCGTCGGCGTGGTGGATCGCGCGCAGCCGCGGCTGGATGTTGGTGCCGACACCCAGCTTGTCGGTGGAGCCGATCAGCACCGACACCTCGCCCGATCGGCACAGCGCGAACAGCTCGGTCCGCGCCTCGGGGGTGGTGGCCTCGTGCACCCAGCGAACCCGCTCGGGCGGCACGCCCCGCTCGACGAGTGCGATCCGCAGCCGCCCGTAGCTCTGCGGCCCGTCGGCGCCCGGGGTGCCCTGGTCGCAGAAGATCACCTGCAGAACGCCGGGAACGTCGCTGCCCGGGAACGTGAGCTCGGCGTGCTCGTGGTGCAGCTCGGCGACCGAGTCGGCCACCGCGGCCAGCTTGGTCGAGTCCTCGGCCACCCCGACCAGTCGCGGGTCGAGCGCGGCGCGTCGACCGTCGCCGCAGACGGCCAGCATGTTGTCGCCACCCGGTTCGGAGCGGACCTGCTCGCGTCGGATCTTGTCGACCCGCGCGCCGAGCGTCCGGACGAACTGCAGCTGCCCCTCGCTCGGCGGGCAGACGACGGTCTGCTCACGCCGCTCGGGGCGTTCCAGGCCGAGTTCCTCGGGACGCAGGATGTCGGCGCAGCGGGCCAGCATCCGACGCAGCTCGGGCAGGTTGCGGATGCGCGACGGGCGCTGGACGAGACGTACCGCGGCGGCGTCGGGCGTGACCTCGACGACCGTCTCGTAGTCGACGAACACCGCGGCCCAGGCGTCGAAGTGCGCGATGCCGGCCTCGGCCAGGACGTCGGGCTGCAGGTAGGTCTGCCAGACGAACGTCTCGGCGATCGTGTTCGACCACGGCGTGCCGGTGAACAGCGCGAGCGTGGGGCGGTCGCCGCGACGGGCCCGCAGGATCTGCGCCTTGAGCTGCAGGTCGGCGGCCCGTCGCGACGAGCCCAGGGAGATGCCCGCCATCCGCGACACGACCGGCAACCGCTTGAAGTAGTGCGCCTCGTCGATGAGCAGCAGGTCCACGCCGAGATCGTCGAAGGCGATCGACGGACGCGGTGCCGTGCGCACCTGCTGCATCCGGGTCTCGAGTGCGACGACGCGTCGCTGCAGCACCGACCGGCCGTGCCGCCCACCCCTACCCGCAGCGATGTGGCGCTGCAGGCCGGCGATCTCGTCGGTCAGGTGAGCGAGCTCGGCTTCGGCCCGCACCGGCAGCGCGCTGAACGTGCCGTGCGAGACGATCACCGCGTCCCAGTCACCGGTGGCGCATCGGGCCGCCAGCTGTTCGCGGGAGCGTAGCTCGTCCTCGCCGTGCACGAGAAAGCTCGCGAACGGGTAGGCCTGCCGCGCCTCGCGCGCGGTCTGCTCGACGAGGTGTGCGGGCACTGCGATCAGCGGCTTGGCTGCGAGCCCGAGCCGTCGGGCAGTGAGCGCGGCGCACACCATCGAGCGGGTCTTGCCGGCACCGACGGCGTGCGCGCACAGCGTGGCCGGGGATGACACGATCTGGGCGACGATGTCGCGCTGCCACGACCACAGCTCGATGCCGTCAGCCAGCCCGGGGAACGTCAGCTGCGACCCGTCGTGGCGGCGGACGAGGTGGGTGTTGAAACGTCGGTTGTACTCGCGGGTCAGCCGTTCGGTGCGGGCCGCGTCCTCCCACACCCAGGTGCGGAAGCGTTCCTGCAGCGCGGTGAGTCGCTCGATCGCGGCCAGGCTGGCCTCGGGATTGCGCAGCTTGAGCCGCTTTCCCGGCACCGCGACCGTGTCGAAGACGACCGGGGTGCGGCCGTTGAGCCCGGCTGCGAGCAGCTCGTAGGCGCTCATCCGCGTGGTGCTGTAGAGCCCGAAGCCACCGACCGGCGTCTTGCCGAGCGGCACGGTCTTCCACGACGCGGCCGAGGGCAGGTGCCACACCTTCACCCGCCCGCCGAGCACCTCGTGCACGAAGGCCTCGATGTCCGCCGCACCGATCCAGGGCGCCCCGAGCGACACCGAGATCTCGAGCGGGCCGAGGTCGTCCGGCGTGGCCTCGGCCAGGGCGGCGATGTTGCGGCGGTAGTCGCGGTCGTGCCGGGCGGCGGCCTCGGCCACCACTCGTTTGGCCCGGACGTCGCCGGTCAGGTACTCGCGGCGACTGATCCACCGGCCGTCGTTCTCCGGGTCGCGAAAGACGAGGTCGCCGAGAGCTTCGATGGCGTCGGCGCTCGAGCGCAGTCCCAGCAGCTCGGCCACCCGGGTGAGGTCGACGCCGTTGCCCTCGCCCAGGCAGACGAGCAGCGCCTCGTGCGCGTCGGCCGCCCGGCGCACCGGCGGGCGGCGACCGTGCACCCGTCGCAGCAGAATCGGTGCGGGTGTGGCCTCGCGCGTCGCGGGGTCGTAGACCTCGAGTGCCATCAGCGAGTAGTAGTCGGGATCGCGCCGGAAGCCACCGAGGTCGGGACGGCGCCACACCAGTTCGGGCTCACCGGTCTGCGGGTCTGGTCGGCCGCCGTGCAGCTCATGCAGCTCACCGCGGTTGAGCGCGCCGAAGCGTTGCACGTAGGCGCGGTACAGCTCCAGAGCACGGGTGCGGGCCGGCTCGATCACTGCGTCGTTGAGCGCAGCGTCCGCCTCGAGGGCCAGCAGGGCGAGCCCGGCATCCCGGAGTTCTGTCAGCGCACGCAGTTCGTGGTTCATCAGATTCCTGCGTCGGGCACGACCGCCCGCAGCGCGTCGCGCATCTCGTCGACGGGCGGCTCGTGGCCGGTCATCAGCTCGACCTGAACCGCTGCCTGGTGCAGCAGCATCAGCGCTCCGCTGACCACCTTCGCCCCGCCCCGTCCGGCTGCGGTGGCCAGTGCCGACGGCCACGGGTCGTAGGCGACGTCGAGCACGGTCTGCGTGGGTGTCCACGCCCGGTCGGCGAACGGGTCCGCCGCTCGCCCCGGCAGCGTGGACACGACCAGGTCGGCACCCAGCGCAGCCGCCCCTGGGCGCAGCGTCTCGACCGCGAGCGCTATGTCCAGCCGGCCCGCGGTGTCAGCTGCCCGGTCGACGCGGGACGGGTCACGTACCAGCACCGTGCAGGACGGGACGCCCAGCACGAGCAGGGCCGCGAGCACGGCCTGCGAGGTGCCGCCGGCGCCCAGCACCGTGACCGTCCGCGGCGCCACCGCGTACTCGGCCAGCGCGGCGACGATGCCGGCGACGTCGGTGTTGTCGGCGATCCAGCCGTCCGGCCCGGGCACGAGGGTGTTCGCCGAGCCGACGGCACGAGCCAGCGGGCGCGTCTCGGCGGCGACGTCGAGGACGGCGTGTTTGAGCGGCATGGTGCACGAAAAGCCGGCCCAGTCGGCACGCGTGGCCAGCGCATCGGGCAGTTCGTCGACGCCGCACTCGATCGCCTCGTAGGTCCAGTCCAGGCCGAGCGCGGCGTACGCGGCGCGGTGCAGGACGGGTGAGAGCGAGTGCGCGACCGGCCGGCCCAGCACCCCGGCGTGGGTTGGCACGACTACCCGCAGCCCCAGTTGTTGGCCCGGCAGGTGGCCGCTGCTTTGGTGAACGCGGCCTCGCTGTTGGTGAAGAACAGGTGGCCCGCGGCATCGGAGTTGACGTAGAACAACCAGTTGCCGGCGGTCGGGTTCGCAGCGGCATTCATCGCGTCGGTGCCGGGGTTGCTGATCGGCGTCGGCGGCAGGCTCTTGTTGTTGTAGGAGTTGTACGGGCCCTGAACGCTGGCGTAGACGCACTTGGTCGGGTCGGTACCGGCCAGCTTGCACTCGTAGGCACTGGTGGCGTCGATCTGCAGCGGCATGCCGGCCTTGAGGCGGTTCAGGATGACGCGGGCCACCTTGGCCATGTCGGCCGGGAACTTCGCCTCGGCCTGCGCGATCGAGGCGACGATCAGCTCCTGGTACGGGGTGAGCTTGAGCGCGGCGGCCTGCGCACTGAACCGCGTGGTGCGCGCCTGGTCGGTGAACTTGCCGACCATCTGCTGCAGCGCGCTCTCGGCAGTGGTCGTCTCGTCGAAGGGATACGTTGCCGGGAACAGGAAGCCCTCGGCCGACGTCGGCGCCCTGCCCGACGCGGTGAAGTCGGTGGGCAGGCCGAGCGCCGCCACGTTCTTCAAGGCGCGATCGACGGAGGTCGCGGACAGGCCCAGCCCGCAGACGGTGGTGGCCGGCGAGTCGGCGGTGCACGGGGGCGCGATCAACCGGCTGCGGACGTCGAGTGTGGTGGCCCCCTCGGTCACCACGACGTCGGAGTTCACCCGCGTCGACGGGTCGAGCAGCAGCGTCACCGCGCGGCTGGCCGCCATGTGCCGATGCAACCGGTAGGACCCGGGCTGAATGTTCGCCGAGCGCGCATTGTCGTTGGCGGCATCGGTGAAGGCGCGCTGGCTGGCCACCACACCGGCTTTCTCCAGGGTCGAGCCGATCTGCGCAGCGCCGTCGTTGGCCCGGACGGTGACGACGACGGTGCCCGTGCCGTCGCCGTCGTAATTGGCAGGGTGGAAGTAGCGGTAGACCGGGACGCCGATGAGCCAGGCAGAGACGCCGACGACGAGCACCAGCAGGAAGGCGAGCACGGCCATGCCCCGCCGGCGGCGCCGGCGTCGGGATGCGTGGCGGGTCGCGACCCGGGACGCGTTGTGGGCGCCGGAACGGGATCGGGATCCAGCGATGTCGTCACGGTCATCGACGTCGTCCGCACCGTCACCGTGCTCGCCGGCCGATCCGAAGAGCAGACCGTGCGGGTCGGAGTCGGGGGTCGACTCGAGATCGCGTTGCCTCACCCGCCTGGTCGTCCTTCCTGCCTTGGTTCGGCTGTGTCGAGCCAATGCTGAAGCAGTTCCACCGCGGCGGCCTGATCGATCACGCTGCGCCCGGCGCGCCCCCGGACGCCGTTCGCGTGGAGCTTACGCTGCGCGGAAACCGTCGTCAGACGCTCGTCGACGTAGCGAACCGGGCATGGGGCGATCCGCCGCGTGAGCTGGGCTCCGTACGCGCGCGCCATGTCGGCCGACGTTCCCTCCCGCCCGGCGAGCGTTCGGGGCAGTCCGACGACGACGCCGGCGGCCTCGTACTCAGCGACGAGTGCGGCAAGTTCGGACAGATCGCGCCCGCTCTTCGCGTCGCGGGCCAGGGTGGTCACCGGGACGGCCAGCACGCCACGCGGATCGCTGCGGGCCACCCCGACCCGCACCGTGCCGACGTCCACGCCCAGCCAGACGCCGGGCGTGTCGTGCGTGCTGCTCATGCCCGGTCGGTTGTCAGTTCGGCGCGGACGGCCGCGAAGGCGTCGAGGAGCTTGCTGGCATCCCCGCCGGCACCCTGGGCCAGGTCGGCCTTGCCACCGCCGCGGGCTCCCAGCACCGGCGCGAACGCACGCACGAGGTCACCGGCCTTGAGGCCGGCGTCCTGCCCGCTCTGGTTCACCGACGCGACGAACGCGGCACCGCCCTTGTCGTCGGGCGAGGCGAGCAGCACGACCGCCGGTTCCGACGGGCGCAGCCGCCCCCGGACGTCGAGGGCCAGTGAGCGCAGGTCGTTCCCGCCAACGCCCGCCGGCGCCTGCGCGACCACGAGCTGGACCCCGGCCAGCTGCTCGACCTGCCCGGCCAGCGAACCCGCGCTCGCCAGCACCTGCCCGACCCGCAGCTGGTTCAACTCGCGCTCGGCGGACTTGAGCCGGTCGAGCACGCCGGCGATGCGTTCCGGCAGCTCCTCGGGCGGCGCTTTGAACTCCGTCGCCAGCGACTGCACGAGCGTGTGCTCCCGGGCCAAGAACTTGAACGCATCGAGCCCGACCAGGGCCTCCACGCGGCGTACGCCCGAGCCGATCGACGCCTCGCCCAGCAGCTTGACCATGCCGATGACCGAGCTGCGCGCGACGTGTGTCCCACCGCAGAGCTCGCGCGAGTAGTCACCGATCTCGACGATGCGCACCTGGTCGCCGTACTTCTCACCGAACATGGCGATGGCGCCGAGCCGGCGCGCCTCGTCCTGATCGGTCACGAACCAGCGCACCTCGAGGTCGCGCAGCAACACCTCGTTGATCTCGTCCTCGACGTCGCCGAGGACGCTGGGCGGCACGGCCGAGGGCGTCGTGAAGTCGAAGCGCAACCGGCCCGGCGCGTTCAGCGAACCGGCCTGCGCCGCGGTGTCGCCCAACGCGCGGCGCAACCCCGAGTGCAGCAGGTGGGTGGCCGAGTGGCTGCGCGACACCGACGCGCGGCGCTCGACATCGACGCGCGCGACCACCGGGTCGCCGACGACGAGCTCGCCATTGAGCACGGTGGTGCGATGCACGACCAGGCCGGGGATCGGCTGCTGGACGTCGATGACCGACAGCTCGGTGGGCGTCGTCGCCCCGAGCCCGAGGATCGTGCCCCAGTCGGCAAGCTGGCCGCCGCCCTCGGCGTAGAACGGCGTGACGTCCAGGACGACTTCGACGTCCTGGCCCTGCTGGGCCGCGCTGACCGGACCGTCATCGCCGATGATCGCGACGACCGACGCCTCGCGGGTGGTCTCTTCGTAGCCGGTGAACGTGACGCGGCCGGCGTCGAGCACCGATCGGTACAGAGAAAGGTCGGCGTGCGACGTCTTCTTCGCGAAGGCGTCGGCCTTGGCCCGCGCGCGCTGCTCGGCCATCAGCCGACGGAAGCCGTCCTCGTCGACCCGAACACCCTGTTCGGCAGCCATCTCGAGGGTGAGATCGATCGGGAAGCCGTAGGTGTCGTGCAGCTGGAACGCGGTCGTGCCCGCGAGGGTGGTCGACCCGGTTCGCTTCAGGTTATCGACGGCCACGTCGAGGATCGTCGTGCCGGAGCGCAGGGTCTGCAGGAACGCCTCCTCCTCGGCGTAGGCGTACGTCGAGATGCGTTCGAAGTCGGTCGCAAGCTCGGGGTAGGACGGCGACATCGCGTCGCGCGACACCGGCAGCAGGTGCGGCAACACCGGCTCCTGGACGCCGAGCAGACGCATCGAGCGGATCGCCCGTCGCATGATGCGCCGCAGCACGTAGCCACGCCCCTCGTTGCCCGGCGTCACGCCGTCACCGATGAGCATCAGCGAGGTACGCACGTGGTCGGCGACGACCCGCAACCGCACGTCATCCGGGTGCGACTGCGTGGCCGCATGGCCTGAGTGCGCGCCGTAGACCTTCCCGGCCAGCTCTGCCGCGCGCTGCAGCACGGGACTGGTCTGGTCGATCTCGTAGAGGTTGTCGACGCCCTGCAGCAGCACCGCAACGCGTTCCATGCCCATGCCGGTGTCGATGTTCTTGGCCGGCAGCTCGCCCAGCACGGGGTAATCCGACTTCCCCGGGCCGACGGACGGTCCACGCTCGTTCTGCATGAACACGAGGTTCCAGAACTCCATGTAGCGGTCCTCGTCGACCGCCGGCCCGCCCTCGACGCCGTAGTCCGGCCCGCGGTCGTAGTACAGCTCGCTGCACGGCCCGCACGGTCCGGCGATGCCCATGGACCAGAAGTTGTCGTCCATACCCTTGCGTACGATGCGCTCGAGGGGCAGGCCGATCCGCTTGTGCCAGATGTCGATGGCCTCGTCGTCGTCGAGGTAGACGGTGGCCCAGATGCGCTCGCCGTCGAGACCGAATCCGCCGTCGGAGATCGACTTGGTCGACAGGTCCCAGGCGAGCTGGACGGCACCTTCCTTGAAGTAGTCGCCGAAGCTGAAGTTGCCGTTCATCTGGAAGAACGTGCCGTGCCGCGTGGTCTTGCCGACCTCGTCGATGTCGGGCGTGCGGATGCACTTCTGGATGCTGGTGGCCCGCGGCCAGGGCGCGGTCTGCTGACCCACGAAGTAGGGCACGAACTGCACCATGCCTGCGTTCACGAACAGCAGGTTCGGGTCCTCGAACGGCAGCGGCGCACTAGGTACGACGGTGTGCCCGTTGCGCTCGAAGTGCCCCAAGAACCGCGATCGAATGTCAGCAGAATCCACGCGCCCATGCTGCCAGACCGCCGGTGGCCGCTTTTCCGGTTCGGTCGATGCCCGGCCCGTGCCACCATCACCGGCATGACCGGAGCGACGCAGACCGCGGTAATCGTGGCGATCACCGCCGCCGAGCCCGTTGTGTCCGAATACCGACGGCGCTTCGACCGCGCGGCGTCCTGGGGCATCCCCGCGCACGTCTCGATCGTCTTCCCGTTCGTGGACCCGGCCGACCTCAACGAAGGGGTGCTCACCCGGCTGGCCGCGGCCGTGGCGACCGTGAACGCCTTCGACTGCATCTTTGCGCGTTGCCAATGGTTCGGCGAGGACGTGCTCTGGCTGGCGCCCGAGCCCGCGGACGGGTTCCGCACCCTGACCGCGGCCGTCGTCGCCGCGTTCCCGCAGCACCAGCCCTACGGCGGCCAGTTCGACGAGGTCGTTCCGCACCTAACCGTCGGTGAACGCCGACGCGGGTCCACCGATGAGTTGCGTGCTGCGGCGCGTGGTGTCAGCGTCGAACTGCCCATCCTGGCGACCGTCGATCACGCCGTACTCGTCGCCGGCACCGACGCACCGGCCAGCTGGCGCACGATCCGCCGCCTGCCCCTTGGATTTCGACCTGCGTTCGAGCCCGTCCGCTGATGCCCGCGCCGGCGCAGCTTGCGGTTTCCTGCGGTATGACGGTTGTCCGACGCGACGGCAGCTCGTAAACAAGCGTCGTACCGGTCGAAATCCAAGGCCAGGTGCGGGACCGTTGCGTCAGGCGGGCGGGGGCGTCTCGCGGGTGGCCGAACCGTCCAGGCCGGTGCTCTCGCGCAGCTGGATCTCTCGCTCGGACATGGCCTCGCGGACGTCGGCGGCGAAGTCGCTGATCGAGTCGGCGAGGTCGGACAGTCCCTGGCCGATGCTGGTGGCCATGCCACTGGGCGTCAGCTTCTCAGCCGCGCGGGAGAGCTTGCGCACGACGAGCGCGCCGATCGTGACGCCCATGGCCAGCCAGAACAGCCGCCGCATCAGATCTTCCCGTGCCGGGCGCTGCGCCCGGTGCGGTCCTTGCGGCGGGCGGCGCGGGCGGACTTGATCGCGTCGGCGTCGCGTCTGCTGGAGACGGTCTTGCGGACGCCGTAGGTGAAGGCCGCGGCCTTGATCATCGGGCTGCCCAGCGTGCTGGACACCACCGAGGTCATGGCCGCGACGTTGGTCGTCATCGAGTTGACGTTCGCAGCGATGCTCTCGAGCTGGCCGAGCTGGGCGTTGAGCTGCAGCACCGTGCTCTGTGCCTCGGTGAGGATCGGCGCGGCGCCTTCATGGGTCTTGCGGACGGCCAGGGTGGCCTCGTCGAGCGTGCGCCCCAACTTGAGCAGCGGGAAAGCGAGCAGCAGGACGAGCAGGACGAACGCGCCCGCTGCGATCAGCGCAGCGACGGCGGCTCCGGACATCGACTCTCCCAATGAGTGGCGGCGGCGTTTCGGCCGTTCTTACCGGACGACCCTAGCGGGTCACCGTCCGGCGTCCGGCCGGCCTCGGATCATGGCCCGCAGCCGCTCGAGCCGCTCGGCCAGCGCTCGCTCGGCGCCGCGGCCGGCCGGGTGGACGTAGTCGCGCCCGACGAGCTCGTCGGGCGGGTATTGCTGGGCAACGACGCCGTCCGGGGTGTCCGGCGGGTAGATGTAGCGCTGCCCCGCGCCGAGCGTGCCGGCGCCGGCGTAGTGCGCATCGCGCAGGGGCGGGGGCACGGCACCGGCCAGCCCGGCCTTGACGTCGGCCTGCGCCTCGCTGATCGCGCGGACCACAGCGTTGGACTTCGGCGCGAGTGCCAGATGGATGGTGGCCTGGGCCAGGTTGATCCGGGCCTCTGGCAACCCGATGAGCTGGACGGCCTGCGCGGCCGCGGTGGCCGCCAGCAACGCGGTCGGGTCGGCCAGGCCGATGTCCTCGCTGGCGTGCACGACCAGGCGGCGCGCGATGAAGCGCGGGTCCTCACCGGCCTCAAGCATTCGCGCCAGGTAGTGAACGGCGGCGTCGGCGTCGGAGCCGCGGATGGACTTGATGAAGGCGCTGATCACGTCGTAGTGCTGATCGCCGTCGCGGTCGTAACGGACGGCCGCGCTATCCACGGCCTGCTCCAGGGTCGCGAGGTCGACGCTGCCACGCCCCTCGGCAAGCACCGTGCCCGCGGCCGCCTCCAGCGCGGTGAGTGCTCGCCGCGCGTCGCCGCCGGCGATGCGCAGCAGGTGGGCGCGGGCGTCCTCGTCGAGGCTCACCTCGGCGCGCAAGCCGCGCTCCGAGCGCAGGGCGCGGTCGACGAGTCGCTCGACCGCGGCGTCGTCGAGCGGCTGCAGGGTCAGCAGCAGGCTGCGCGACAGCAGCGGCGCGACGATGGAGAAGAACGGATTCTCGGTGGTGGCCGCGACCAGGGTGACGTGCCGTGCTTCGACCGCGGCCAGCAGCGAGTCCTGCTGGGTCTTGCTGAAGCGGTGGATCTCGTCGATGAACAGCACCGTCTGCCGGCCGTTGTGGGTCAGCTCGGCCTTGGCCCGGGCGATGATCTCGCGGACGTCCTTGACGCCCGCGTTCAGCGCGGACAGCTGTTCGAAGCGGCGGTTGGTGGCGCTCGAGACGATCAGCGCCAGCGTTGTCTTGCCGGTGCCGGGCGGCCCGTAGAGCACCAGCGACATGGGACTGTCGCCCTCGACGAGCCGGCGAAGCGGCGAGCCGGCCGCGAGCAGGTGCTCCTGGCCGACGACCTCGTCCAGCGTGCGCGGACGCATCCGCGCAGCTAGCGGAGCGGTGAGGTCGATCGGCCGAGCGGCCAGCGGGCCGGTGGCATCGACGTCGGGCACGATCTGCGCGGTCGCCGTCTCGTCGGCCCCGAACAACGTCACCCGTGCAGCGTAGGCGGGACGGCCGCGTCGTCGTCCACAACCACCCCGTGCCCGCCCGCCAGCTGGTATCACACGCGCGCGATTTGCTCTGCTCAGTAATGGTGAGCATCTGCTCACTCCTAGCGAGCAGAGCAAAGGAGCGCCAACGGCGTTCCTGGCCTTTGGGGCCGAGCGGGCTGTATGCGGTCGCAGCACGTACGAACCGGTGGCCACCAAATGCTGTGCAAACGCTGCGCGGGCGTGAAGCATTCGCTGAGTCCGGCTGCCAATTCATAACCGCCCGCCAGAGGCTTCGTGCATTTGTTCCGCACCAATGGGAGCCCCTGTGACCATCCTGTCGCCGTCACGCTTGACCCGGACCCGCAGCCGGGTCACCGGCCTCGTCGAGCACGCGCCGCGAATCAGTGCATACGTCGCGGTCCTGGCCGGTCTGCTGTCGTTGACCGACGTGCTGTGGGCGCATCCGTGGGGCGTGCTGTCGGCCTTTAGCCCGATCGAGCTCGACCCGGGCAACCGGACGGTCGAGGTCGCAGTGGCGGTCTCCGGCCTGCTGCTCCTGCGGGTCGCCGTCGGCCTGCGTCGAGGCAAGCGCTCGGCATTGCTGTTGGGCATCGCCGCCTGCGCCACGATCTGCTTCGTCAATGTGATCCGGGACGACTGGCGCCCGATCGAGTCCACGGTCGTCAGCGTGCTGCTGGTCGGCTTGATCCTTGCCCACTCGCGGTTCACTGCGGTGGACGACCCGGTTGGACGCGACTTCGCCGTCCGTGTCGCCGCGCAGTTCCTGGCCTGCGGCGTGGCGCTCGGCCTCGTCCTGCTCTACCTGCCGGGCCACGTGCCGAACGGGACGTCCTTGCTGGGTCGGCTGCGGGAGATCGCGTGCTCACTGGTCGGTCTCGGCGGTCGGCTGCCCATCCGCGGTGAGGACTACAGCGACGCCGTGCACGCCACGCTGGTCGGCTTCGGCGTCCTTGCTCTGGCCTCCGGCGTCATCCTGCTGCTGCTGCCCTTCCAGCCGACCGCGAGGCTGGCAGAGCAGGACGAGGCGCGGTTGCGGACCCTGCTGGAGCGGCACGGTGAGTCCGACTCGCTCGGGTACTTCGCGCTGCGCCGCGACAAGTCGGTGGTCTGGTCCCCGAGCGGCAAAGCCGCAATCACGTACCGGGTCGTGCTCGGGGTGGCCCTGGTCAGCGGCGACCCGCTCGGTGACGTCGAGGCGTGGCCGGGCGCGATCGCCGAGTACCGCGAGCTAGTCCGCCGGTACGGCTGGACGCCCGCGGTGATGGGCTGCAGCGAACGCGGCGCCACGGTGTGGGCCCGCGACTTCGGGCTGAACGCGCTGGCGCTCGGCGACGAGGCGGTGCTCGACGCCCGCACCTTCACCCTGGAGGGACGAGCGATGCGCGGTGTCCGGCAGGCGTGCGCGCGGGTCGAACGGGCCGGGTACCGGGTCCAGGTGCGCCGGACGGCCGCCCTGGACGAGGCCGAGTTCGACCGCCTGCGCACTGCTGCGCACGACTGGCGGGGCGACTCCGTCGAGCGCGGGTTCTCCATGGCGCTGTCCCGGATCGGCGATCCGTCCGACGCCGACTGCGTGGTCGTCACCGCGGAGCAGGACGGCGAGCTGCGCGGGCTGCTGCACTTCGTGCCCTGGGGCACCGGGGGCATCTCGCTCGACTTGATGCGCAGGGCCCGTGACTGCGACAACGGCATCAACGAGTACATGATCGTCGCCGCGCTGAACGCGTGCGCCGAGCTCGGGGTGCACCGGGTGTCGCTCAATTTTGCCGTCTTCCGCGAGGCGCTCGAGCGCGGCGCCCGGATCGGCGCCGGGCCTGTCCTGCGCGCGTGGCGACGCGTTCTGCTGGCGGCCTCGCGCTGGTGGCAGATCGAGTCGCTGTACCGGTTCAACGACAAGTTCCAGCCGGAGTGGCTGCCACGATTCCTCTGCTTCCCGGCCGCCCGGGACCTGCCCCGGATCGGACTGGCGGCCATGGAGGCGGAAGCCTTCCTGGTCCGCCCCCGCCTGCTGCACCTGTCACACCATGGCTGACCGCACCCGCGTCGGCAGCCTGCTAATCCTGCCGGCCCTGGCGCTTGCCCTGACGTCGTGCACCAGCTCGACCCAGTCCCGCCAAGCCTCCGACGCCCCGTCGACGTCCACAACGACCCACGACCCGCGCAGTGCAACCTCGCACAACTTCGCGGCAACCCCCACGGGCAGGTTGATTACCCGCACGATCCCCGGCGGGAGCACCGGGTTCGCGCCTCGTCCGGCCGTGATCTACCTGCCGCCCGCGGCACAGACGCACCCGTCGGAACGCTTTCCGGTGCTGCTGCTGCTGCATGGCACCAAGGGCGGGCCAACCAACTGGGACACGTCCGGCAGGGCCGCTGAGGCCCTCAACCGCTTCGCCGCGACGCACGGCGGCAAGGCCCCGGTTGTCCTCATGCCCGACATCAACGGGTCGCTGCACGACGACACCGAGTGCATTCGGACAACCCGGGGCGGCAACGTCGAACGTTACCTGCTCGATGTCGTGCCGGCCTGGATTCGGACACACCTGCCGGTGTCTGCCAGCGCCCGCAGCTGGGGCGTCGAGGGAGCCTCGGAGGGCGGGACCTGCGCGATGGTGCTGGCCCTGCGTGCGTCCCGGACGTTCTCCTTCGTCGGCGACTTCTCGGGGTTGCGCCGACCGACGGTCGGCGACACCGACGACCCCGCGGCCACCATCGCGCGGCTCTTCGGCGGATCGCGTACGGCATACGACGCGCACGACCCGACCGTGCTGCTGCGCCGCCACCGCTACCCGAGGCTGTCCGCCTGGCTGGAGTGCGGGGCGTCCGACACGGCCGTGGTCGCCGATCAGCGGGCCGTGGGTGCCCTGGCGCGTCGCTCGCTGCATGCGGTGCACACGAGTACGACGCCCGGACGGCATTCCTGGTCGGTCTGGCGCACGGCGTTTGCGTCGGCCCTGCCCCGGTTCTGGGCACGCGGAGGAGCGTGACGTGGAACCGAATTCGGTGTTCCTGGTGATCGCGCTGCTGGCCGTGGCCGCGGCGGCCATCGCGGCGGCGGTGCGGCTGCGCCCCGTGGCGGTGAAGGTCGTCGCCGGCGTGCTGGCCATGGTGCTGTCGGCCGGGGCGGGCATCGCTGTCGTCAACGACTACTACGCCTACTACCAGACGTGGTCGCAGCTGTCCGCCGACCTGAACGGCAGTTACTCGTCGTTCTCCTCGACACCGGTCGCGAACCGCACGACAGCACGGGTCGACCGCGGTCGCGTCGAGTCGATCACGCTGGCCGGACCGGCGAGCGGCATCACCCGCCGCGGGCTGGTGTATCTACCGCCGCAGTACTTCCAGAGCGCCTACTCGCACGTCGATTTCCCGGTCGTCGAACTCGTGCACGGCAGTCCTGGCACTCCGCAGAACTGGATCGTGCAGATGCGGCTCGCCCATGTGCTGGACCACCTCATCGGCGAGCACCTCATGGGGCCGGTCATCGCGGTCATGCCGACGATGGCCGTGGGCGACCACTTCGAGGAGTGCCTGAACGTTCCGGGCGCGGCGGACGACACCTACCTCACGCAGGACGTCCGGACCGACGTCGAGGTCCGGTTCCGCACCTCCCAGGTGCCGGCCGAGTGGGGCCTGGCTGGGTACTCCTCGGGCGGTTACTGCGCGGCGAACCTGGCCCTGAGGCACCGCAGCTCGTTCGGGGCTATCGGGATCATGGACGGGTACTTCCGCCCGACGGACGGACCGGCCGCAGCGGCCCTGCACGACAACCAGGCCGCGGAGCGGGCGAACGACCCGCTTCTTGCCGCGCGACGCCTCGCGTCGGCAACGCATCCATTGCCATCGTTCTGGGTAATGGCCGGGACGGGCGATGCCGGCGACTATGCCGGGGCCAAGTCCTTCGTGCGCGCCCTGCGCGGGCTGGACGCGGTCACGGTGCACGCCGAGTCGGGCGCTACCCACAACTTCGACGCGTGGCGGGCGGCTGACCCGGCGATGTTGACCTGGCTCTGGACGCAGCTGGCCGCGCCGAGCCTGCGCGTGCAGTTCCCGCTCGCGGCGTCGGTCGGCCTGAGCGAGCACCCACCGCGCCATCGTCGATCATCGGACCGCGAGCGGCGGCCCGTGCCTCACCGTTCGAACGCCTCCACCACGGCGACGTCACCACCGGCGTACCGCGCGGCGCGCGACTCGACCGCGGCCAACGACGCCGCAGCACGGGTGCAGGGGAAGCCGTAGGACGCGCGCACCCGGTTGCTGGCCTCGGTCAGCGCCGTGCGCATCCGGGGCAACAAATCCTCGATGGGGTAGCTCGCGCCCTCGTCGAGGTGGTCGGTCAGGACCAGTGACGGGCTGTAGACGCGCTGCGCCGACCCGTCGGGCCAGCGCAGGTGCACGTGCATCTCGGGCACGGGCTCACCCACCGCCCTGGACACGGTGCAAGGCCACCACGGGTATGACGCGGATGCCCTCGGTCTTTTCGGCGTAGTCGGCGAAGCCGGGCATCACCTCGACCTGGGCGGCGAAGATTCGCTCGCGCTCTTCCCCGGACAGCGTCTCGACCCGTACCTCGTAGGTCTCGGTGCCGACCTCGACGCTCGTGTGTCCGGTCGCCACGATGTTGTCGTACCACTGCGGGTCCTTCGGCGCGCCGGCGGCCGAGGCGAACACGTAGATCGTGTGCTCGTCGGTGGGGTCGGATTTGTAGACGAGCGGGGCGACGTACTCGCGGCCGGACGAGCGGCCGGTGTGGTGCAGCAGCACCATCGGTGCGCCCTCGAACTGGCCGCCCACGCGGCCCTCGTTGGCGCGGAATTCGGCGATGATCTTCTCATTCCAGTCCGACATCAGAGTCCTCCTTGTGAGCCGAACAGCTCCTCGTTGGTGACCGCGGCCCACGGCCAGGCCGGATTGACGACGAGCCCGGCGAAGTCGCCCTCGCGCAGGGCCTGGTGGACCTCGGCGGTCGTCCACACCACGAACGAGTCACCCGCGGCGCGGGCCGCGGCCTCGGGGCCGGAGGTGAAGACCAGCAGCGCCGGGCGGTCGTCGGGCAGCGTGGTGGTGCGGATGAGGGCCGGGGTGTCCTCGGCCAGCTCTCCCCCGACGCCGTCGTCGTCGAGGCCCTCGGGCAGGTCGACGGCGAGCACGAAGACGCCCTCGGCGCGCAGCGCGTCGAGCAGCACCTCGCGCCGTTCCGGCTCGACGTTCACAACGTCGAGGGCCTGCCGGACGACGTCGTTGCGCGGCACCCGGAGCGCGAACTCGAGTTCGTCGCGCGACAGCGCGCAGCTCGGCCCGCCCGGGTCGAGACACAGCCACTGGTGGTCCTGCTCGAGGGCGAGCTCGAGGACAGCGGACGCCGGCTGCACCAGCGACTGCACTGGTCCGTCAACCTCGTCCCCGTGGACCTTCTCGATCTCGGCCGTGCTCGTGAACGCCGCCAGGGCCGACCCTCCGTCGGGTCCGGCCATGGTCGCGATCCGCACCGTCGAGCCGGCCTCGATCTCGCTGCCGTCAGCGCTGATGGGCATGTCCGAGCCGGTGACGTCGAGCAGCAGGAAACCCTGCAGGCACCAGCGCAGGACGTCCACACTGGAGCCGTCGCCGGCCGCGGCGACGAAGTCGTCGAGCACCGCGCGGATCGCCGGGTTGGTTACACCGCCCGGCTCGCTCACTCGTCCGCGTCCGGGACCGCGTCGACCCCGGCCTCCTTGCGCTGCTCGGCGGTGATCGGGGCGGGCGCTGACGTGAGCGGGTCGTAGCCGCCGCCGGACTTCGGAAAGGCGATGACGTCGCGGATGGATTCCGTCCGTGCGAGCAGCGCGCAAATGCGGTCCATGCCCACCGCGATGCCACCGTGCGGCGGGGCGCCGTAGCTGAACGCGTCGAGCAGGAAGCCGAATTTTTCCTGCGCCTCCTTATCAGTTAGCCCCATGACCGCGAACACCCGTTCCTGCACCGACCGCTGGTGGATACGGATAGATCCGCCGCCCAGTTCGTTGCCGTTGCAGACGATGTCGTAGGCGTACGCCAGGGCGCTGCCGGGGTCGGTGTCGAAGGTGTCGACGAATTCCGGCTTGGGCCCGGTGAACGCGTGGTGGACGGCCGTCCACTCCCCCGCACCGACCGCGACGTCGCCACTGGCGACGGCCTGCGACGATGGCTCGAACATCGGGGCGTCGACCACCCAGGTGAACGCGAACCTGCTGTCGTCGATCAGCTCGAGACGACGCCCGATCTCCAGGCGGGCCGCACCCAGCAGGCTGCGGGCCGTAGCGGCCGTGCCGGCGGCGAAGAAGATGCAGTCCCCCGGCTTCGCACCGACGTGCGCGACGAGCCCGGCCCGCTCTACCTCGGAAAGGTTCTTCGCGACCGGGCCGCCGAGCTCGCCGTCCTCGCCCACCAGGACGTAGGCGAGGCCGCGGTGCCCGCGCTGCTTGGCGAACTCCTGCCAGCCGTCGAGCGTGCGCCGCGGCTGGGACGCGCCGCCCGCCATCACCACAGCACCGACGTACGGCGCCTGGAATACGCGGAACGGGGTATCGGCGAAGAAGCCCGTGCACTCGACAAGTTCGAGGTCCAGGCGCAGGTCGGGCTTGTCGGAGCCGTAGCGACGCATCGCCTCGGCGTAGGTCATGCGCGGGATCGGCCGCGGGATCTCAGCACCGATCACCCGCCACATGGCGGCGAGGACGTTCTCCATGAGCGCGATGACATCGTCCTGGTCGACGAAGCTCATCTCAATGTCGAGCTGGGTGAACTCCGGCTGCCGGTCGGCGCGGAAGTCCTCGTCGCGGTAGCAGCGGGCGATCTGGAAGTACTTCTCCATGCCCGCGACCATCAACAACTGCTTGAACAGCTGCGGCGACTGCGGCAGCGCGTACCAGCTGCCCGGCCGCAACCGCGCCGGCACGAGGAAGTCCCGCGCGCCCTCGGGCGTCGAACGGGTCAGCGTCGGCGTCTCGATCTCGAGGAAACCCTGGTCGTGCAGCACGGCGCGGGCGGCGTGGTTGACGTCGCTACGCAGCTTCATCGCCGCGGCCGGCCCGGAGCGGCGCAGGTCCAGGTAGCGGTACTTCAGCCGCGCCTCCTCGCCCACCCCCGCGTAGTCGTCGAGCTGGAAGGGCAGCGGTGCCGCCTCGTTGAGGACCTCGAGCGAGGCCGCGACGACCTCGATCTCGCCCGTCGCGATGTTCGGGTTGACGTTGTGCGGTTCGCGGAGCTTCACCTCCCCGACGACCTGGATCACCCACTCGTTGCGCAGGCTGTGCGCCAGCGCGTCCTCGCGAATGACCACCTGTGCCGAGCCGCTGCGGTCGCGCAGGTCGATGAAGGTGACGCCGCCGTGGTCGCGACGGGTGGCCACCCAGCCGGCGAGCGTGACGGTCTGTCCTGCGTCGGTGGCGCGCAGCGAACCGGCGTCGTGAGTCCTGAACATTCTCAATCCTTCGTGGTGACCTGCGGTCGCAGGTCGTCGGCGGGCGGGGTCCAGGACGACGGGTCCGCGTCGACCTGGTCGCCGCTGCGGATGTCTTTGACAGTGTGCCCAGCATGGCCGCCGCCCCCTGGGAACCAGACGAAGGGGATCCCGCGGCGCTCGGCGTAGCGGATCTGCTTGCCGAACTTCTGCGGCGTGGCCGCGACCTCGGTGGCGATGCCGCGCGCCCGCAGCGCTTGGGCGATGCCGTCGCTGCTGGCCCTCGCGTCCTCGTCGGGCAGCGCGACGAGCACGGCCGACGGCACGGCCCGCGATGCCGAGACCACGCCGTCGGCGAACAGCGGCAGCAGCAACCGGGTGACACCGAGCGAAATACCTACCCCGGGGTAGGTCACCTTGCCGTCGCTGGCCAGCGCGTCGTACCGGCCGCCGGAGCAGATCGAGCCCAGCGACTCATAGCCGCTCATCCGGGTCTCGAAGACGGTGCCGGTGTAGTAGTCCAGGCCGCGGGCGATGCGCAGGTCGGCCTCGACGGTGACCCGGCCGCCGGTCAGCTCTGCACACCCGTCGAGCACTGCAGCCAGCTCGGCCAGGCCGGTGTCGAGCAGCTCGTGGGTGACGCCGAGTGCCCGCACTCGCTCGACGAAGGACGTGTCGGTGCTGCGGATCTCGGCCAGGGCGAGGCATTGGTCGGCCTGCGCTGCCGTGAGCCCGGCGTCGTCGACGAGCTGCGTGGCCACCGCCTGTGCCGGCAGCTTGTCGAGCTTGTCGATCGCCCGCATGACGGCGGGGACGTCGGTGGCGCCGAGGCCACGGTAGAAACCCTCGATGAGACGCCGGTTGTTCACCTGCAGCCGCAGCGGCGGCAGGAAATTCAGCGCGGACAACGCCTCGGCCATGACCCGGGCGATCTCGACGTCGTGATGGAAGGGCAGGACGTCGCGGGCCACGATGTCGATGTCGGCCTGGGTGAACTCCCGGTACCGACCGGTCTGCGGACGCTCGCCGCGCCACACCTTCTGGATCTGGTAGCGCCGGAACGGGAACTCCAGGTGGCCGGCGTGCTCGAGGACGTAGCGTGCGAAGGGCACGGTGAGGTCGAAGTGCAGCCCCAGACCTGAATCATTGGTGTCCGAGTCCTCTGCCTGCAGGCGGCGCAGGACGTACACCTCTTTATCGATCTCACCCTTGCGCAGCAGCTGGTCGAGTGACTCGACGGCCGGCGTCTCGATCGGCGCGAAGCCGTGCAGCTCGAACACGCCGCGCAGCCGGTCGAGCACGGCCAGCTCGGCGAAGCGCTGGGTCGGCAGCAGCTCCGGGAAGCCCGAGATGCTCATTGCTCGCTCCGCAAGCGTCGCTCGGTCACAGCAGGTCCAGCAGGAACGGGTTGGTGGCGCGCTCGCGCTCGACCGTGGTCTGCGGACCATGGCCCGGCAGCACGACGGTGCCGTCGGCCATCGGCAGGATCACGTCGCGCAGCGAACGTTCCATGTCAGCCATGGACGCCCCCGGCAGGTCGGTACGTCCGATCGAGCCGGCGAACAGTACGTCGCCCGAGAACAGCAGAGCCTCGTCGGCGCCGCTGAGTCCGAACACGACCGAGCCCGCGCTGTGCCCCGGAGCGTGCGTGACGGCGAAGTCCAGCCCGGCAAGCGGGACCGTGCCGGTCGTGGGCAACTCGCGAACGTCGTCGGGCTCGGCGAAGGTCAACGTGCCGAACAAGGGCGTGCCCTTCGGCATGCCCACCCACGTCCACGGGTCGGCGAGCTGCGGGCGGTCCCGGGGATGGATGTAGGCCGGGACGTCCCTGGCCTGGCAGACCGGCAGCACCGAGAAGGTGTGGTCGAAGTGCCCGTGCGTCAGGAGCACGGCGACGGGGTGCAGGCGATGCTCGGCGATGACCTCGTCGAGCTGGCCGGTGACGCCGATACCCGGGTCGATGACCACGCACTGCTCGCCGTCGCCGGGGGCAACCACGTAGCAATTCGTGGCCGTCGCCTCGGACGGGAAACCGGCAATCAACACGACCTCGACCCTACCGAGCAAGCGCAGCCGGCTTTCCCGCCCGTCTCACAGACCGGGCTCCGGAACGGTCGCCTAGACTTTCCGAGGTTTCCCCGAACCCTGCCGGGGCCCGACGAAGTCTCTGGAGGACCCCGCCCCGATGGACGCGAGAAGCAAGCGCCGTGAGGCCACCCGACGCCAGCTCGAGCAGCAGCTCAAGGAGCGTCAGGCCCGCGAGGCGCGCCGCAAGCGGGCGACGCTCATCACCTCGGTCGTCGGCACCGTCGTGGTCATCGCGCTGGTCGTCGTCCTCGTCGCCGTCTTCGCCGGCGGCAACGACCCGAGCACCAAGTCCAAGGCCGGGTCGAGCGCCAGCAGCAGCCCGAGCGCCACGGCGCCGACCTCCCCCGCCGTCCAGCTCGCGGCCCCGGCTGCCTGCGCGGCACCCACCGGCAAGCCCACCGCCAGCTTCGACGGCGTCACGGTCACCAACGCGATCAACCTCAAGACCGACCCCAAGGCCACCTCGAAATCCGCCACCACCCTGAAGGCGTTGGCCTGCGACGACCTCGTGGTCGGCAAGGGCAAGGCGGCCACGCCGACCTCGACCGTCTCGGTGCAGTACAGCGGGGTGCTCTACAAGGACGGAACGAAATTCGACTCGTCCTGGGCTAGCGGCAAGGCCGCCTCCTTCATGCTGACCCGGGTGGTGCAGGGCTTCACCCAGGGCATCGGAGGCACGGGCAAGGTGACGCCGATGCGCGTCGGTGGGCGGCGCGCCATCCTCGTCCCGGCGCAGCTGGGTTACGGCGCCTCCGGGCAGGGCGCTATCCCTGCCAACGCCGACCTCGTTTTCGTCGTGGACCTGCTCTCCGTGAAGTAACGAGGTGACGTGACCGCGTGCCCACGAGCAAGCAACGACGCGAGGCGGAGCAACGTCGCCTGCGTCGCCAGGCCCAGCGTCGGCAGCAGCAGCTGGCCCGACGCCGCCGACTGAATATCATCCTGACCGTCGTCGGGGTCCTCGTGCTCGCCGGTGTGATCGTCGGGCTGCTCGTCCTGACCAACTGACCCAACCCGGCTGCGGTTCGGTGTCAGTGCGAGGCGTGCACCCGGTAGACGTCGTAGCAGCCCTCGATCGAACGGATCGCCTTCAGCAGGTGTCCGAGATGCTTGGCCTCAGCCATCTCGAAGGTGAACTTGCTGACCGCGACCCGGTCTCGGTTGGTGCTGACGTTCGCCGACAGGATGCTGACCCGTTCCTCGGTGAGCACCCGGGTGATGTCCGAGAGCAGGCCGTGCCGGTCGAGCGCCTCGATCTGGATCGACACCACGAAGCTCGAACCGCCGGTGGGTGCCCAGTCGACCTCGACGAGCCGCTCGGGTTGCCCGGTGAGCGAGGACGCGTTCGTACAGCTGCCGCGGTGCACCGACACGCCCCCGCCACGGGTGACGAAGCCGATGATCTCGTCGCCCGGCACCGGCGTGCAGCAGCGGGCCAGCTTGACCCACACGTCGCTGACGCCCCGCACCACGACGCCGACATCGCTGCCGTTGCGCCGCCCCGCCTGGGGCGTGTCGTCGGTGGGGACCACGACCTCGGAGATGTCCTCGACCGAGCCCTCGGCGCCGCCGAGCTGCAGCACGATCTTCTGTACCACCGACTGCGCCGAGACATGGCCCTCACCGATCGCCGCGTACAGCGCCGAGATGTCCTGGTAGTGCATGTCCTGCGCCAGCGTCAGCAACTGATCGCCGCCCAACACCCGCTGGATGGGCAGCGCCGCCTTGCGCATCGCCTTGGTCAACGCCGCCTTGCCGGCGTCGATGGCGTCCTCGCGCCGCTCGCGGGCGAACCACTGCTTGATCTTGGTGCGGGCCCGCGGTGACTTGACGAACTCGAGCCAGTCGCGCGACGGCCCGGCGCTCTCGGACTTGGACGTGAACACCTCGACGGTGTCGCCGTGGTCGAGCGGGCTCTCGAGCGCGACCAGCTTGCCGTTGATGCGGGCGCCGATGCACCGATGACCGACCTCGGTGTGCACGGCGTAGGCGAAGTCGACGGGCGTCGAACCCTGCGGCAGCGGGAACACGTCGCCCTTCGGGGTGAAGACGTAGACCTCGGTGGCGCCGAGGTCGTACCGCAACGAGTCGAGGAACTCCTCGGGCTCCTGCGCCTCGCGCTGCCAGTCGAGCAGCTGGCGCAGCCAGCCCATGTCGTTGGACATGCCCGCCGGCGTCGAGACGTCGACGTTGTGTTCCTTGTACTTCCAATGGGCAGCGATTCCGTACTCGGCGGTACGGTGCTGGCCGAACGTACGGATCTGCAGCTCGACGGGTTTACCGCCCGGGCCGATGACCGTCGTGTGCAGCGACTGGTACATGTTGAACTTGGGCATCGCGATGTAGTCCTTGAACCGGCCCGGGACGGGCTGCCAGTTCGCGTGGA